>CAISJJ010000358.1 GCA_903885595.1 uncultured Bacteroidales bacterium | reverse complement strand
TGAAGTTAGAATGGGTATTTCATGTGACAATATTTATTTTTTACAAATCGGTCACATGGAATACCCATAAACTATCATTCATGTTTTGCATTAATGAAGTTAGAATGGGTATTTCATGTGACAATATTTATTTTTTACAAATCGGTCACATGGAATACCCATAAACTATCATTCATGTTTTGCATTAATGAAGTTAGAATGGGTATTTCATGTAAACTGGATGGATTATAGAATTTAATATAAAATGACATCATCTTCTGCTAATCTTTTACGCAGCGAAGCGATAAGCCACTCTTTTTGTCGGTACCGTGCCGGTTGGCAACAGTGTTATAGTAGAAAATATCTCGGCCCCACGCAAAAATCGGATCTATGGCTGTTACGGACCAGAATGAACCGCCATATCCCATCGAGTCGAAATTGCCATAGCTTCGGTTACCTCCTGCGATTGCGGTAAAACCACTTTCATTTGTAGCGCCGGCATTTGGTGAAAACCAGTGTTCGATGCCCGTCTCCTTCATTTTACCCCCGGCCACTGCTTCGCCGCCCAGGGATGAAGTCAGCGTGATCCATTCATCATCAGATGGAATATGCCAGTTTACCGGGCATGCGTTGCGATTGTCAATGGCAGCGAGCCAATTATACAAACAACCATAAATCAGGGCGTTGTCCGGATCATTGCCGAAATAACAAAAAGCCCCGGTTGATAGATTCATCCATTGGGATGCATCTGAAACTTCCGGTATATCCTCACCGTTACTGTATTTTGTTGTTTTTAAGTTTTCA
This sequence comes from uncultured Bacteroidales bacterium, assembly GCA_903885595.1. GTDB lineage: Bacteria > Bacteroidota > Bacteroidia > Bacteroidales > FEN-979 > CAIVAT01. Next base: position 5,457 of record CAISJJ010000358.1, on the reverse strand, counting down.
GCCGTCCATAACTGATCGCCTATCTGAACGACAGTGTAATTGTTATTGTCATAATCGGTACAGGGCACAAAGTTGAAGGTGATGGTTTTGCTTTCTGCCGGGACATCCATATAGACTGTGCCATAGTTGCCGGATTTGCCCGTAAATTTTAACAGATCACCAGGGTTGTATTGCATCTGGACAATTGCTGCCTTTTGCTTCAGGTTCCCGGGATACGGATGCCCTTTTGATTCTTCCTGGCAGATAATCATGACGGGATCAACGGAGGTTGACTGGCTAATGATTTTTCCGGTGTACTGAAACCTTTCCGAGGTTATTTGAACCGTATAAAAGCCACTTTTCAAACCGCTGAGCTGGAAGGATTGCCAGCCTGGTTCTGAATAAAATTCAGTTTTTGCCACTTGCCGGCCCGGCAAACTATAAAGTTCGATGGTGGTTTTGCCCCTGGCTATTGCCGCAAACGTGAATAAAACATTACCCTTTGAAGGGTTGGGATAAATATGCAGGGCGCTGCCCGAATATGAACCTTCAAGATAAATCCCCGATAATGTACCCAGCAATTGTAACTGGTTCCCGTTGAAAACAGTCAGGCTTGTGCCCTGGGTAAGGTTGTCGACCCGCACACTGTCAACCGACAACGATGAGCCTGCCCCTGCAAAACTGATCAGGTAGTTCTGGGCCCTGATTGTGGTCGTTGCAATAATTAACAGGGATAAAATTGTAATGCTTCTCATAATGTATCATTTTTTGTAACCAATCTTTGAGACTTTATTTAAGGTGTTTTGTTTAAGGTAACTGCCGGGTTTGCTTACCAACTATTTCACAGATTTACGCGGAATCTTATCGCAGATTCCCGCTGAAGTATTTCGGTCAATCCTTCTTCTGAGAAAATCAGCACTGTAATCCGCGAGAATCTGCTTGAACTTTTTACCTGAATACAAGGTGTAATGGTTTTAACAGGATATAAAAGTAGCCCGTGAACGGCGTGTCTGAATGCAACAATCTACCGATTGCCGTTATCGCCTTGCAGATTGCACCAGGATGCATACCGACGGTTACGACACTCAGAAGCGGCGGCTCATGATACAACCCATGAATGCATGATGATGAATAACAGCGTTTACCGGCTCATCTTTCCATCTGCCACAGGACCAAGATCCCTTTGAGAATGTTTGTCGTTCATGTAAAAATAGAACCAACTTTCTGCTGGATAACTTGGGGAAATAGGTAAAACAAAGTAATGAAAATCTGATTCAGAATTTGCCCGCTCCCCGGAAATTTCTAATTTTGCAAAAAATATCAATCACTCGTCACTCGTCACTCGTCAATTGTCACTCGTCACTTGTCACTCGTCACTTGTCACTCATAAATCGCAAATCGTATATCGTAAATCGTAAATCGTATGTCTTTCAACCTTCGCAACCGCAACTTTCTCAAACTGCTGGACTTTACACCGCAGGAGATTAAATTTTTACTCGATCTCTCCATGGATCTGAAAAAAGCCAAATATGCCGGCACCGAGCAGCCGCGTTTAAAAGGGAAAAATATCGCCCTTATCTTTGAGAAGGCATCCACCCGTACGCGTTGCGCTTTTGAAACGGCTGCATTCGACCAGGGCGCCCGTATTACCTACCTGGGTCCTGAAGGCTCGCATATTGGTAAAAAAGAGACCATGAGGGATACTGCCCGCGTGCTGGGCAGGATGTATGACGGCATCGAATACCGGGGGTTCGGTCAGTCCATTGTGGAGGAGCTTGGAAAATACGCCGGTGTACCGGTATGGAACGGGTTGACCAACGAGTTTCACCCGACCCAGATCCTGGCCGATTTTCTGACCATGATCGAACACTCTGATAAGCCATTGCACCAGGTTGCCTTTGTTTATTGTGGCGATGCACGCAACAACATGGGAAATTCGCTGATGGTTGGTGCTTCGAAGATGGGAATGGATTTTCGTGCCTGTGCCCCGAAAAAATACTGGCCCGAACAGGAACTTGTTGATACATGCCTTGCAATAGCCAAAGAAACCGGGGCAAAAATCACGCTCACCGAAAGTGTTGAAGAAGGTGTTAAGGGTGTTGACTTTGTTTATACCGATGTTTGGTTATCGATGGGCGAAGCGAAGGAATTGTGGGATGAGCGTATCAAAGAGATGCTGCCATACCAGGTAAATTCAAAAATGATGGAACTAACGGGCAATCCGAAAGTGAAATTCATGCATTGTCTCCCGGCTTTTCATAACAAAGACACAGAAGTAGGGCTGGATATTTTCAAAAAATATGGACTGGAGGGTCTCGAAGTTACCGAGGCAGTGTTTGAATCGCCTGCATCCATTGTTTTTGACGAGGCCGAAAACCGCTTGCATACCATAAAAGCGGTGATGGTTGCCACGTTGGGTGATTGAGTTATTGAGTGAATGAGTGAATGGGTGATCAGGCGGGGATTACCTTCCCTTTTTCACACATCAGGGTGCGCGAAGGGTATTTGTCGAAGAAGGTATAATTATGTGTGGCCATGATTACGGCCCGTCCTGTTTTGGAAATGTCCATCAGCAGGCTGATGATTCCCTCTGAACTTTCGGGGTCAAGGTTGCCAGTTGGTTCATCGGCCAGGATTACCTCCGGGTCATTGACCAGGGCACGGGCGATTGCAACGCGTTGTTGTTCGCCTCCCGAAAGCTGATGCGGCATTTTAGCGCCCTTATTTCCAAGATTCACTTTGGCCAGTACTTCCAGCAGCCGCTGCTGCATCTTCCGTTTATCTTTCCACCCGGTGGCACGCATCACAAAGAAGAGGTTTTCATTTACCGAACGATCCATCAGCAGTTGGAAATCCTGAAAGACGATGCCCAGTTTCCGCCGCAGAAAGGGGACATCCTTTATCCGTAACATCCGCAGGTCGTAACCGGCAACCTTTGCTGTTCCTATCCTGACGGGTAATTCGGCATAGAGTGTTTTGAGCAGGCTGCTTTTCCCACTGCCGGTCTTCCCGATGAGGTACAGGAATTCACCTTTGCTTACGAAGAGTGTAACGTTGGCAAGTATTAGATTTTCAACCTGATATACAGATATTCTGTCGAGTTCGATGATGCGTTCGCCTGACATGGTGGCTGATTGGATTTCAACAAAAGTAAGAAATATTTATTATTCCTCAACCCATCGTCCATTCTCCCCCAGCAAATTGTATCTCAACCCGCTGATGGGGGAGTTTTTAAAACCTGCATTTTCTTCCCTGCCAATGACATGCCAAGACACAAAGAATTGAAAATCAATAAGTGATGGGGCAGAATGATGTTAATACGTATAATGACAGTTGGTACACGACCCCTCCCTGGCTCTTGAAGGGTATGGGGGATTTACCAGACCATAAAGCGTGAGAGAAGCGTGCTGATTTAGTTACAGAGGTCCAGTTTTTGAATTTTCCCATATTCCATATTTTCAGCTACCCTGATGATTTCGTCCATGCGGTGCAGCAGGTTACAACGGGTCAGCGCAGTTTTTGGATTGCTGATCTTGAAATAGGCGATCAGGATGAAATTCCCATCCCTGATCTGGATGTGATCGGGTATTTTACCGGCGCCCTGGATCTTGAGAATGTACATTGGATGATAACTTAAAGATCAAAATTTAAAGATCAAAACTACAATTCAAAGATCAAAAACTATTGCTGCTAAGCATGGTTATTTACAACGGGGAGGGTCATTAAGCGGTTTGTCATTGAGCGGTTTGGCAGACTGAGGGTAGTTGAAGTGTGTTAAAATACAGGCATTTGGCCCCGCCGGCTATTCATCGCTGAATTATTTTGCATTTCGCTGGCGAAGGGCTTCAAAGAGGATCACGCCGGAAGCCACTGAGACATTGAGTGATTCGATTTCTCCAAATAGCGGGATCCGCACGACTTCATCGGTAAGTTTCAGGTATTCTTCAGATATCCCTTCACCTTCGGAACCAAGGATGAGGGCAATTGGCCGGTTGAAGTCGACAGCGGTATATTCCGTGTTCGTTTTTTCGGTGGCAGCGATGATGGTAAGTCCGCTGTTTTTCAGGAACTGAATTGTCTCTTTGAGGTTTTGTGCCCGCACGACCGGGAGTTTATAGAGCGCCCCAGCCGATGTTTTAATGGCGTCGGAATTGATCTGCGCCGAACCCCTGGCCGGAAGAATGAGTCCATCGACACCGGCACATTCGGCCGTACGGGCAATCGAGCCTACATTCCGCACATCGGTAACCCTGTCGAGGAGGAGAAACAAGGGTTGACGGCCTTGTTCGAACACAAAGGGAACAAGGTCTTCGATTTGCTGGTAGGTGATTTCTGAAACATAGGAGATCACCCCCTGGTGGTTCTGCCTCGACAGCCGGTTGAGCTTTTCGACCGGAACGAACTGAAAAGGAATTTCCAGCTCCTTGATCAGGTTGAACAGTTCGTGGAAACCATCGCCTCTTAAACCATTCTGAAGAAAAACCTTCTCCAGCTCTTTTCCCGCCTTGATGGCTTCAATTGTCGGCCTGATGCCGTAAATGTAGGTCTCTTTTTTCATAGTGTGCTGTTTGGCAAATCAAAACTCAAAATAAACTCAAAGATCAAAATTCAAAGATCAAAACTACAACTCAAAAATCAAAACTGGTATGAGCCAGCTGCCACCTGTATCAATCAATTGAATTGCCACGGCCTTAAGGCCGTGGCAATTGATAATCAGTTCTCCTCCCCGGCTTGCTCCAGCAGCGATTTAGGAATTTCTTTCCCGGCTTTTGCGCCAAGCGATTTAATGGTTTCCACCCGCCTGATCAGGTTTCCTTTGCCGGTCGAGAGTTTGTTCATCGAAGCATCGTAGACCTTGCGGGTGGCATCGATCTTCGAGCCGATGTCCTGAAGGTCTTCGAGAAATCCCGTGAATTTGTCGTACAATTCACCGCTTTGACGGGCAATTTCCATCGCATTCTTGTTCTGATATTCAACACGCCAAAGGTTTGCGATCATACGGAGGGCTGCAATCAGGTTGGTCGGACTGATGAGCAGGATCCGCCGGTCATATGCCCAGTTCCAAAGGTTGGGGTCATACTGCATAGCCAGCATATAAGCCGGTTCGATGGGCATAAAAAGCATCACGAAATCAAGGCTTTTCAGTGCATAAATGTCCTGGTAGTTTTTACTGCTCAGGTCGCTGATGTGATTTCGCACTGAAAGTAAATGATCCCGTGCAGCCAAATCCTGTTCATCTTTTGTCTCAGCCGAAGCATAACGTTCATAGGCAATCAATGATACTTTTGAATCGATCACTACATTGCGTTCGCCCGGGTAGGCAACGATCACATCGGGCTGCATCCTTTTCCCGTGTTCATTGGTATAGGATTGCTGGATAAAAAACTCCCGGTCGAGGGTCAATCCCGATTTTTCGAGGATACTCTCGAGGATAATTTCTCCCCAGTTACCGCGTGTCTTTGCCTGTCCCTTGAGTGC
>CAISJJ010000357.1 GCA_903885595.1 uncultured Bacteroidales bacterium | reverse complement strand
TACTACATCTACGACTTTACCGGCGGAGCCACTCCGATAACGGCATCGCAGGCTGTTGTTCAGATTTACGATGAGAACGGACTCCTGCAAACCTTACAGGCGCCTGGCATCGGGAGCGGGCGGTACTGGTATGTCTGCGATATGAATGGCGACAATGGACAGATTACCATCCGTAACGTGATTCAGGAGTCGGCGCCAGGTAGTTTCAGAGATGCCATGCCGCCAAAAGAGGACAACCCTGGTATTTTACACAGTAAAAACATTACCTCATGGTTGTGGAACTTTGGCGATGGAGCCACAAGCGCTCAGCAAAATCCTTCGCATACATACACCAGCACAGGAACATTCGATGTTTCGCTCACCATCAGCGATGGAACAAATTCGAATACTGAGGTGAAAAATGACTATATTTCGGTAACCGGTTCAGGCGGCACAGGTACGCTGAATGGACTTGTCACCGATGCCCTGAACGGCAACCCGATCCCCGGCGCGTTGGTAAGTGTTGCCGGCTTATCAGCAACGACCGATGACAATGGCAACTATACCATTAACAATATCCCGGCCGGGGCGCTAAAAGCCGCCTTTAGCGCGAACCATACTTCGGGAGAAGCGCCTCTTGCCGTAAATTTCTTTGACCAGTCTACTGAGAATTCAAACACGGTTACATGCTCTAAAGCTAATTACTCGACCTATTCAAATAACCAGGTGATCATCCCGCAAGGGGGGACCCTTACGCTAAACATTTCGCTTTCACCCGCATTGACTCCCGGCTCCATTCGCTTCGTCCTTAACTGGGGAGCTGATCCGCCTGATCTTGACTCACATCTTAATACACCTGTTATAGAGGGACAAGCCTATCATATTTATTATGAAAGCCAGGGGAATGCAACATCCGCACCCTATGCAGCGCTCGATTATGACGTAACACAGGGTTTTGGTCCCGAAACTATGACGATCTACCAGGAGTTCAATGGCATTTATCAATACTACATATTTGACTATACCGGCGGCAGTACCCCGATTACAGCGTCGCAGGCGGTGGTGCAAATTTACGATGAGACCGGTCTCCTGCACACCTTACAGGTTCCCGGCACCGGGAGCGGAAGATACTGGTATGTTTGCGATATGAATGGCAGCAATGAACAAATTACGATCCGGAATGTGATCCAGGAGTCGGCGCCAGGTAGTTTCAGGGATGCCATGCCGGTGAAAAAAGCCAACCATGGAACTTTGAACAGTAAAAATATCACTTCATGGCTGTGGAACTTTGGCGATGGAACCACCAGCGCTCAGCAAAACCCTTCGCATACCTACGCGACCGGAGGAATATTTGATGTTTCGTTAACCGTGGGTGACGGTGTAACCCAATCAACAGAGACCAAACCCGACTTTATCCAGGTTGGATACCCCGGTATAGGCGAAGCCAGTCTTGCCCGGCAGATCAACATCTACCCGGTTCCGGTTGAAGGTGAATTGTGGATTGATTCACCCGAAAAGATGCACAGCATATGCATTACTGATATTTCAGGCCGCGAGATGTATCAAATAACCCCCTCGGTAACCAACTTGAAAGTAAACACCGGAAAGCTGAAAAGCGGAGCCTATTTTTTATTAGTCGAAACATCTTCAGGCAAAGCGGTAAAAATGTTTACAGTTAAGTAAGGAGTATGAAATACCCCCTCTGAAAATCATTGAAGCCATTTGGCCGGTTTATAAAGGGGGTTCCTACAATGCTAACAAAATGACACAAACGTGCCATTGACTATTCATGTTCATTGGTTTATTTTTACAGAAATATCCATATCCCACAAATAATACTATTAATAACCTTTAAAATATTTCGACCATGAAATCAAAAATGTATTTTATCCTTATTGTTTTTGCATCGACCATTGTGTTGTCATCTTGTAAAAAGGCAGAAACAAACTATTGTGCATCTTGCATTGAAGCTACAACAGGTTATAAACCAGCGGATTATTGCGGACCTGAATCTGAAGTGGATGCGTACATAACCGAATTGAAAAATCAGGGATCTCAAGTTGGTCAAAGTTGGAGCTGCACAAAAAATTAAATGCACCCGAACACTCACAACACGACCGGAAAGTAATCTCCGGTTAACATATTTGACGGCACTGTGAACAATATAGTTGGATACAACTTAAATGTCTCATTTAGGAACGACCCGATTTATCATTCCAAATAAAAATCATTGTTATTGATCTAATTTATAAATTATGAAAAGCATAATCTTTTTCTTTGGTTTGGCCCTGATCACCGGCAACGTATCAGGCCAGTCCGATACAATTTTTACAAATAATGAACAGATTATTTGCAGTGTTAAAGAAGTTACTCCGGAGGCGGTAAAATTTACCTACCCCAACGAAGACATTATCAATTCTATTTACAAAAACACAGTCCAGAAAATTGTCTTTAAATCGGGACGGATTCAAAATTTTGCGGAAAACACATCCTATAAAAAAGTTTCCGGACCTAAGGATTTTGAAAATGTTTCGATCACAAAGGTTGAAAGTGAAGTTAAAGGATTGTTTAAATTAGGGGATGTAAGTTCTAAAGCGAAAGGCACCACAACCATGTCTAATCAGGAAAAGGTAAAAGACAGGGCGTACCGGAAACTAAAAATCGAGGCAGCGATGCTGGGAGCCAATATCATTTACCTGACCGATGCAAGAACACAGGGAAATAAGGCAGGCACCCAATATGTTGCCGGTGAAACAGCCGAAGCCTCTTTTTCGGGTGTGGCATATACAAATGTGTTACCGAAATACAATGATTTTGTAAAAATCCTTGGTGATAAAACCAATCTGACTGCCATTGAATTAGTTGAATTATATAGCAGCGGATCAGATATGGATTTTAAGGAGATCAATAAACCGGTGTCCATCAATAAAGTGTACAATGAAAATGGATTGATCATGATGAAGGCCTCAGTAAAGGGTATTGACCGTGAAGTTTTCAGGGTAACAAACTTCAGCCCCGGATCATTTACGATCGTTTATTCTGATAAAACCTCCTTGTATAATATCAAAATATTTTTTTAACACTGCCATGCGCAGCAAAGACGATAAAGTTGACTTTTCATTAAATTTTTATATTTTTACAAAAAAAACATATCCAATACAAAGCACCATGAACAAACTATCCTTTTTGCGCGTTTTATCCGGACAATTTTTGATTATGGTCCAGGGATGCCAGGGGAGAACTTGCTGAAAGTTGAAAATTGCATATTACTACCGGTAATCTTGAATAATACCGAACCGGCAGACAATTATTAACACCAAATAATTACATCTATAATAAAAACTATGAATATGGTAATCTCAACAGGGTATTTTCAGATCAGGATAAGCTTTATTATCCTTTCCCTATTTTCATTGTTCATGTTCAGTTGTAAAGACAAGTCATCAACAGACCCTTCCCCTGAAGAATCCATCAATGGAAATATCGCTTTTTCTTCAGACCGTGACGGCGAGCCACGTATATATCTCATGGATGAGACCGGACAAAATTTAAAAAAAGTGACCGATGATATTATTATTCACACACAAGGAGAGCAATACGTTTTTCCCTCATTCTCCAGAGACGGGAAAAAGATTGCATTCATTGTTTATCCTACTGGTTCTGCGCAGTATGGGATAGGGAAAGTGAATTCTGATGGTTCTGATAAAAGGTTGGTTGGTTCGGGAGTCCCCGACCTGCAAATGGTAAATGAAATCAGTGCACCCACCTGGACATCATATGAAGATGTGTTCTTTGTTGCAGGTCATCCCGATGGGCTCTATTATTACAGCGGTAATACAGGAATTAACAGGATAGATGCGGAATGGTGTTTTAGTATGTATGGTTGCAGCATGTATGTTTCACCATCCGCATGTCTGATGGATGATTCCGGTGTGATATTCGGTACAGAGAGCAAGATTATTTTAATAAAATTCGATGGTCAGGTTTCCATTCTATTTGACGGGATCGGCCACAATGAGTGTCCAAGTTATTCCCCGGACAAGAGTAAGATTGTCACTGGGAACGGGCAGGACATTTTCGTTATGAATGCGAACGGGAGCAACCTCCTTCAGCTTACGAGCAATAACGGTCTCAATAAATACCCGGTTTGGTCTCCCGACGGAAAGAAGATAGCTTTTTCATCATCCAGGGATGGTAATTTTGAAATCTATGTGATGAACAGCGACGGTTCAAATCAAACGAACCTCACACACAATTCAGGCATTGATTTTGGACCTACCTGGGCCAGGAAGTAAATTGGACATTCAAAGAGCAGTTGCTGTTTTCATTGCAGGGGATATTTGTTCGTAAAGGAACTGTCGATATTTCCACGGGCCGGACTGATAAAGAAAACTCATGTTTTCCTCCCCTGGTTAACAACCCTGTCAACATTTACTAACGCATAAACTGGTGATTTTCCGTTAGATGAAGTTTATAATGTGAATCAAGGATTGAACCCCTGATTCACATTACTAACGAATTATCATTTTCTGTACTTTACACAACAACGTAAAAATATTTATCAGAAACTGCAGGTCCATTAGCGAGCGCAGGTTGTTGTTATGTCGTTCAATGAAAACCAAATCTGATTGTCAAAAAAATGACCCGTTCGGGCTATTGCAGATTTCTGTTCCTCCATTCATCTTTGCACAATAATCAAATAAATTCGAATTATTTGAATAACCATCTTTATGCACTTTCCGATACTATTCAATATGAACAAATTCCGCTGTGGGATGAAAAATAATCATAGCCTTTTCAATTGATTAAGGTTTGATTTTTTTCCAAATACATTTATACTTATACAATTAAAAAAAAACTATGAAAAATTCAATCATCAGAAAGAAAATCACAAGGTTGATTATTCTTTTTTCGTTCCTGACTGCATGGGCATCTGCTATCCATGCCCAAACCACCATCACATCTACACCTGAAGGAGGAAACTGGAGTTCGCCATCAACCTGGATTGGAGGAGTAGTCCCAACGGCCATCGACAATGTAATCATTAATTCTACCGTATTTGCCGATAACGATACCAAGCCGTGCAACAACCTTACATTAAATGCCGGAGCCTATCTTTATAACCTTTATTGGGGAGGTGTATCAGTTTCCGGTTCTGTCATCAATAATGGCTCAATTCTGAATAACCCTGCTGGTTATCCTCTCCCTCTGTTTATACAGGGGAATATTGAGAATAATGGCGTCTGGAACGTCAGCTCGACGACCCTGACCGGAACTGCTGATCAAATAATTTCAGAAGCGCCCGGTATGAGTTTCGAAGGGCCGATCGTTATGTCCGACTCCATCGGCGCGGTGGTTCTTGGCAGCGATGTAAAAATAATCAACAACACATGGGAATTGAACAAATCTACCATCAGAACAAACGGATATCGTTTAATTGCCAATTCATACACGCTTAAAAGCGGGTGTATCGAATCAAACGACACCCTGGCGCTCAATAATTCGTACCTCGATAATATGCAGTTCTTTGGTAATTACAAATTGGATGGAAATGTTTTTTTGAAACAAAATTCTTTAACCTATGATAATGTATTTAACGGTACACTCACTGTTCTTGACACACTCGCCAATCTTTGGGGTGTAACGATTCTGGTTAACGGAGATATTGTAAATAAAGGCGCTATCATTTTTACCGGATACGAATTTAATCTCAATTTAGCCGGCAATGTTCGTAATGAAGGTATCTGGAGACCACAAGTCACCAATTTTGTAGGCGCTGCCGATCAAACCATTCAACAGGCGCCCGGTAAATGTTTCAAAAGCATCATTAACACCACCGATACCCTTGGCGATATTATTCTTGAAAGCGATGTGAAGTTTGAACCCAGCGCAGATTTTCAGGCTGGCAAAACATGGTATATGAATGATGCTAATCTCCGCACCAACGGACATAAGCTGATGTCGGAGGATTATATTTTTAAAGATGGGAAAATCATTTCTAATGACACGCTGGTCCTGAATTATTCTTTTATCAACAATATGCGGTTTTATGGTAATTACAAATTGGATGGGAATGTATTTTCGCAATACAATTCTTTGCCCAATCATAATGTATTCAACGATACCCTTACCGTGCTCGACACACTCGCCGGCGTTGACGTATCAACAATTCTGGTCAACGGACATATTGTGAATAAAGGCGCCATCATTAACAATTGGCTTAACGGATACCCTTTTACACTCAATATAGCCGGCAGCGCTGATAATGAAGGTATCTGGAGGCCCAGAGAAACCAATTTCACAGGCGCTACAGATCAAACCATTCAACAGGCGCCCGGCAAATACTTTCAAAGCATCATTAACACTACCGATACCATTGGCGATATTATTCTTGAAAGCGATGTGATGCTTAAACCCAGCGCAGATTTTCAAGGTGGCAAAACATGGTTTATGAATAATGCAAATCTCCGGACAAACGGTCATAAATTGATGTCGGAGGACTACATTCTGACCAATGGAAAAATCATTTCAAACGACACATTGGTGATCAATAACTCCCTGATTGACAACATGCGGTTCTTTGGGAATTACAAACTGGGTGGGAATGTATTTTCGCTTTCTGATTATAATGTATTTAACGATACGCTCACGGTATTTGACACGCTCGTAAACAATGGCCCGTCAACGATTCTGATAAATGGCGATTTGGTGAATAAAGGGAATATTGTGAATAATTGGTTTAGCGGATACGCGCTGAATTTGCGGGTCAAAGGGAATATTACAAATCATCGCTTTTTTACCAATTCAAATGTATATCTCATTGGAACCAACCCGAGAACAATTTCAGGTCTCGGAATTCAGGCGGCTACCTCTGCCGATGATTCAATTCGACTGGTTGATGACAATACGTTATCGAATATCTCCTTTACAGGCAACCCGAAAGCATGGTGTGTGGTTGATACCGGCGCTACGCTCAATTTGAAAGCATTGAACAGTCCCGAAAAAATGCTGAACTTCGGGAGGATATCTTTTGAGCGGGAATTTGATAATACCGTCCCAAATACGCTTACATTTTATGAATCATCGATGAGTTGCAATGCAGGCGTGCTCATGAATAAATTGACGATAGACCATTATGGTTATCAGCAACATCCAACCGTAACAGGAACGGTAAATTGCTGGTGGCGGTTAAGAAACTACCCCCAGAATTTCAACGACACCCTGGTATGGCTTACATTGAAATATAAAACCGATGCCTTAAACGGGAACCCGGAAGATTCACTGAAGGTATTCTTTTCGCCCAATGCAGGCCTTACCTGGACCCGCATCAGTGTAGGCGTGAGTATTGATCTGGTAAACCATTCGGTTACCATACAACATGCGCCCTCTTATGGACATTACCTGCTGTCGTCCACTCCGATTGGCATTACCACCTTCCATCCGATGGTAGATAATGTGGAACCCGGATTCGGTGGAAACACAGGTCTTGCCACCCTGTATATTTTCGGAGCCGGGTTCAAAAATCCAAGCATCGCCAAACTCAGGTTGAGCGGGCAGGAAGATATCGTTGCCGACACCTCCTACCTGACCAGCATATCCGGCGAATCGATGCTGGCAATGTTTAATCTTGATGGAAAAGCGGTTGGCGTGTATGATCTGGTTTTGGAAATAACCGGCGACACCACCATCATCAGAACGGCTTGTTTCACGGTTGAACAGGGTGAACGAAGCAACCCATGGGTTGTCCTATCGGGCCGCGACAGGTTTTTGGTAAACCGCTGGCAAACGTTTACCCTGAATTATGGCAATACCTCCAATACGGATGCAGTCGGAACAAATCTGGTATTTGCTATAAATAATCTTCCCGGACTAGAGGTTGCATTTCCTGATGTTTATTTCGTGCTGCCCCAGGCAATAATGGACCTTGGCCCTGATTATACGAGAATTGCTGATTCAGTTCCTCTTTTTTATCTTTCCGATACATTAACCGGATTTATCGGGCGACAGATGCGCGTTTATCCTTTTTACATTCCGTCCATAGCGGCAGGTTCCTCCATAGAGGTGAGGGTAAAGGTTAAACTCACCGGGACAGGATCCCTTAAAATGAGCGCCTGGATGATAGATCCATACTGGGAAAACATTGATTACGGTTTAAAAGAAACAGAACCAATGCCAGCAGAGGTGAAGCTCTGCCTTGCGGCAGTTGTCTTGAATGATGTGGTAGTAGGAGCCATCTCAGCGATCCCGGGCGCTGGTTGTATATTTGGGCTGGTGGAGAAAGCTGTTGAGCCTTTTAACGGATTTATTCCTGAGGATATGAAACCTGAAGACGAAAAACCAAGATCCTGGAGAAATTCGTTTTGGAATATGGTGGCCTGGGGAACCAGCATAGCGACATGTGCAACTACCTTTGTGCCGGTATTAGGTACGGCAGTTGCAATTGGTGGGGCAATTGTCAACATTGCGATGGACGCAAAAGTTGGAGGTATTGAAAGGGAAGGCTGCTGGCGCAAATTCAGAAATAAATCGAAATGCAATAAGGACAGCGATGGCGTCAATTCATTAGACCCCAACGAAATTGTAGGGACCCAGGGATTTACCCCCGACAACTATATTTCGAAAACCGGAGAACTGAATTACCGCATTTATTTCGAGAACAAGGATACGGCCACTGCAGCAGCCCTTGAGGTATTTGTATTTGACACCCTGGATATGGCCCGGTTTGACTTAAACACCTTCAGTTTCAACACCATCACTTTTGGCGATACCACGCTGCAAATCCAGGATTATGCAAAGGAGTTTGCCATATTGGTCGATATGTACCCCCAAAAGAATATCATTGTACAGGTACATGGGGCCATTGATACGCTCAACGGCGCCATTTCATGGGATTTCCATTCGCTCGACCGCATTACGCTGGAACTCACCGAAGATCCCGATCTGGGCTTCCTTCCCCCCAATGTGATCTCTCCCGAAGGTGAAGGGAATGTGTCATTTAGCTGTAAATTGAAAGAAACGGTCACACACGATGAAATGATTTCCAACAAGGCAACCATCGTTTTTGACTTTAACCCGCCGATCAGCACAAATACATACTCAAACAAAATTGATGACCGTGTGCCCGTGAGTTTCGTAAATCCATTGGAGCCCGGGCAACCCGATAGCAATTTCACCGTTAGCTGGCAGGGAAGCGATGAAGGTTGTGGCATCGCGAACTTTAACATTTTCGTTTCTGAAAACGACAGCGCCTATTATTTGTGGAAAATCTCCGGTACCGCTGGCTCGGCTGTTTTTAACGGTCATACAAGAAGCAACTATAAATTTTTCAGCCTTGCTTCTGACAGCCTTGGTTTTACCGAGGCACAAAAACTGACGCCTGAAGCAGTTACAACCATTATAGTTGGCATGAATGATTTGAACAACCTTGTTTCTCAATTCCGGGTTTATCCAAATCCTGCCAGCAGTCAGGTAGCGCTTGATTTTAACCTTATCTCAGCCCAGCATGTTTGGGTTGAAATTATTGATATGTATGGAAAAAGTTTGATACAGGTTAATTATAATGAATTGCCTTCGGGGAAAAATCTGAAACGCATCAGCACAGATATGTTAGGTAATGGGATTTATAATGTTACACTACATACAAATAATTCTATGCTAACGCATAAACTGGTAATTTGCCGTTAGATGAAGTTTTATAAATGTAATTAACAGGTAAGCTTCCCAAGTCTGGTTTTATCGGGTTTATACTGTTTTCCCGGGATGATTAAAATTAAAAATGAAAAGTGCGACCTTAAAAATCCCCCGGAGAATTATCCCGGGGGATTTTGCACTACGATGAGCTAAGATCATATTCAATCCCAGTCGAATAAAGTTCACCGGTAAGTTTTATACTTCAGAAAGAAGAACAACGAAATACTGCTAAGCACCCCGAAGATCATTCCTGCCAGCAGTAATGCCGTTGACAGGCCAAAACGGTCGGTTACAAAGCCGTAGAAGGGTCCCATAAGAGCGAAAAGCCCGCGGATTATGAAATTGCGCACCGAAAGTATGGTTGCGCGTGTGTCGGATGAAGCGATGATATTGATATAATTCCGGAGTGTTGGCGTCGCCAGGCCGCGGGCCATATAAAATATCAGCAGCAAAATAAAACCGGTGATGGTTCCAAACAGGGCCATCCCGAAATATCCCAGGAGCAGGAACAATGTAAACAGGATCACCGTCCGTTTTGGCCCAAGTCTTGATTCAATGCGCCAGGCATATATAGCAGCCAGCCCAACGGAAAGATTCAGAACAGCCCATACAACACCGAAAAAGGTGACCTTCAGTCCGGCCTGGATGAAGTACGGCTGTGCAAGCCAGGCCATGGTAAGGGTTGAAACGCCTGTCACCGCAGAGAAGATGGTATTCCAGAACAGTTTGCGGTCGCCGTGAAGAACCCTGGCCACGATGGAAGAAATATCGCGCAATCCGGGTTTGCGGATGTTGCCGTGCACGGGTGGTTCCTGCAGGATCAATGCAGCGGGAATGGCAAGAAAGGCGATGCCCGCCTGGAAAAAAAACGGAGTGCGAAGTGAGATTGCCGCCAGTATTCCTCCGAGAATCCCGGCCAGCGCCTCGGCAAAATTTCCGATCGATGTTATTCGCCCCTCAAAACGGGTATATTTTCCGGAGGCTCCTGCCGATACAAGCGAGTCGTAGAGCATGGCTGAATCTGCGCCTGATACGAGGCTCATCCCGATTCCAAGGATCGTCTCAGCGACAACAAATTGCCAGAAGCCAGTGGATGTGCAGTAGATCAGAAACCCTGCAAAACCAAGAACAGAACCGGCAAGTATGCTGGTGCGGCGACCGCTGGTGTCGGCAAAATAGCCGGTTGGAATTTCGAATACCATGAGCGTTACGGAATAGATGGCCTGCAGCGTGAATATATCCTGCATGGTAAGGCCATTCGACTTGTAAAACAAAACGATAACCGGCATCACCAGGTTCATCCACTTGGCGACCTTGATCAGGTATAAGGCGGAAAGGTTCCGTTTCAGCGAAAATGACATGATCACAATAAAAAATAATCCAACCTGGAAATAAAGCCAAATAATTGGATAAAAATACGACACATATCCAATGTACTGAACTGGTCACGTATAAAAAAATCCCCTTCCGGTTATCCGAATCCCAATTTCCATCAGGTTACCGTTGTTCTTCCACCGGGGCAGACCACAGCTCCGCACATCGGGTTATATACACTTCAGGGGAAAATTTTACCTGTAAAAGAAACTTCTGTCAATCAAAATAGAATTAATTTTGTGACCCTCAGAGGTGGAGGTGCCGGGTATGGGGTTGGGGTAACTTTGGGGTCTGTTTAGTTTTATGTGAGCCCTTTAAAATTGTTTCAAGTCATTTAGCTTAACTCCATTTTTGAAACTAAATCAGCTTTCAGATTATTTTTTTTCATGTTCCTCAGCAAAACAGATAAACTCAATTTCTTCGGGTTGATCATGAATAATAATGTCAATACCACTCTCAACATTTTGACATTTGAATTTTGACATTTGCATTTTGACATTTGAACTTTGAACTTTGAATTCCCATGCGACATCCGCTCCCCCTTCTCCTCCTCCTCCTTCTCTCCTCCCCCTTCCTGAACGCTCAGGTCAGACTACCCTCGCTGCTTTCCCCGGGAATGGTCCTGCAGCGCGATACCGTGGTAAAGATCTGGGGATGGGCCAGCCCCGGTGAAAGGGTGGAGGTGGAAGCCGGCTGGCTGGTCGAAAAGGCCGTGGCCATCACCGGCGCCGAGGGCAAATGGATCACCGCGATCCCAACCGGACCGGCAGGAGGACCTCATTCCATCATCATCACCGGCAAAAACAGGATCGTGCTCAACGACATCCTGTTCGGCGAAGTCTGGCTCTGTTCTGGGCAATCGAATATGGAGTTCACCATCAAGATGCTGGGCGGATGGAAGCAATACAGGGATGAGAAGAGAGACATCCGGGTTCACGATTACTCTGCCATCAGGCTTTGCCAGGTGGCCCGGTCCCCCGATTCACTGCCATCCGACTCGTGCAGGGCGACCTGGAGGCCTGCCACCGTCGAAACGGTCGCCGGCTTCAGCGCCACCGCCTTTTTCTTTGGACGGACGCTCTACAACCTGTTGAAAGTGCCCATCGGGCTGATCTCCACCACCGTGGGCGGAACCCCGGCTGAGGCATGGACCGCGCGCGAATGCCTGCAACCGGAGCAGAACCTGAACTGGTTTTTAAAGTCTCCCAACAGCGATGGCTGGGAATGCAGCAAAGCATCATGGCTTTACAACGGGATGATCCATCCGCTGATCAACTACCGCATCAAGGGAGCCATCTGGTACCAGGGCGAATCGAACCGTTACCAGGCCGATCTCTACGACCAGCTGATCGCCACCATGGTGAAGTGCTGGCGCGGGCGATGGGAACAGGGGGACTTCCCGTTCTATTTTGTTCAGATCGCTCCTTTTAAATACATGGAGGACTTCTTCCCGGCGGCGGCTTACCTCCGAGAAGCGCAACAAAGGACATTGTCGGTTCCCCGGTCGGGGATGGCGGTGACCATGGACATGGGCGATATTCGCGACATCCATCCGAAAAACAAGCAGGATGTGGGCCTGCGGCTGGCCTTACTGGCCCTTCATGATACATACGGGATGAAGGAGAAGGCCTGTTCAGGCCCGATTTTCAATGGATGGAAGGCAGAAGGGAGCGATGCCCTGATCGGTTTCGACCATGCCGATGAGGGGTTGATGGTAAAAGGCGACAGGCTACGCTCGTTTACCATGGCCGGCAGTGACGGGGTGTTCCATGAAGCGGATGCGCGGATCGAAGGCAACAGGGTCAGGCTGCGCAGTCCCCGGGTACCCGATCCGGTACATATCCGGTTCGCTTTTGCCGATACCGCCGCGGTCAACCTGTTCAACCTGGCCGGGTTACCGGCTGCGCCATTCCGTACCGATTCGATCCCGCTTATCATCCGCGATGTAAAAGTCAAACTCAAACCCGGCCAGCAAGGGCACAACCCCGCTCTGACGCTCACCTGTGACGACACCAGCTGCCTGATCCGGTATACCGTGAACAGTCCCGACACTACCCGGCCCCGGGGAATTCCTGCCGCCCGGGCCATGGAGAAGATCAGCATGAGCCGTGACGCCCCGGACCCATCCTCCATTCTCTACAGAACTCCAATTCCCCTTGATTCATCGGTCACGATTCTGGCCAGGGCATTTAAAGGGGCGATCCCCTCGCCATTGTTGGCAATCGTGACCTTCTACCATCACAGGGCCATAGGCAAAAAAATCACGACGAAGGATCCTTTTTCCCCAAGGTACCCCGGCGGTCCCAAAGTCCTGCTCGACGGGATCAGGGGATCAGTAGATTTCAGGGATGGTTTGTGGCAGGGTTACGAGGGAGTCGGATTCGAAGGGACCATCGATCTCGGAGCGCCGGCTACCATCAGCAAGGTAAGCATCGGATTCCTGCACGATGCCCGGTCCTGGATCTTCCTGCCGGAGTCGATGACGATCGCGGTGTCGGCCGATGGCAAGACTTTCACGGTGGTAAAGGAGATTATTACCACCGATTCGCCCAAACTGAGGGAGCCCTTTGTGAAGGAGTACCTGTGGGATGCCCTGACCGGCCGGGATCAAAACGCCGGGAAACAGGATGAAGCCGGCAATCGCGAAGTTTCCGGGAGCCCGAAACCTGAAAGCATGACCGCACGTTATATCCGGATCGTGGCGAAGAACCGTGGCGTTTGTCCGAATTGGCACCCTGGCAAGGGCCACCACGCCTGGCTTTTTGCCGACGAGGCGGTGGTGGAGTGAGAGCCGGGGGAAAAGGCTGGATGCAAAAATTCGATAAATTTCTGTAGTTTTAGAGACTGTTTAAATTTTAACATACTATTCATTATTCTTTATTCATTTTTCACAGGCAATTATCAATTGTACGCTAATCATTGGGTTAACGACTAATGTAAAATGAAAAACGATGAGTGAAGAAGAAGTGAGCAGTTTAATTGTTCTTCATTCCATCAGCCATTCGTTCATAAAAATATGAAATGCCCATAAGGACATCATCCACGCCAACCGTGAATGTTAATTTATGGGTATTCCATGTGACCATTAAAAATCAAATAATTAACACATGAAATTCCCCCTCTTCCTTCAGGTTTTGTTTCAAATCATATCCCTATCACTTTTCTCCCAACCTATCCGTCCGGTGTACCAGGGAAACAACATGGTCATTGTTCCGCTGGGCGCAACGACTGCAGAGATCGCAGAGCTGGCCGCAGAAGTGACCCCTTCGGCGCGGCAGCTGGACTGGCAGCGGCTGGAGTTCAACGCCTTCATCCATTTCGGCATCAACAGTTTCACTGGAAAGGAATGGGGTGATGGGGCCTACGATCCGGGGCTTTTCAATCCGAAGAAGCTCGATGCCCGTCAGTGGGCACGGGTGATCAAAGAAGCGGGAATGACAATGGCAATCATCACCGCCAAACACCACGACGGGTTCTGCCTGTGGCCATCGGAATTCACGAAACATTCGGTAGCGGCCAGTCCCTGGAAAAAAGGCAAGGGCGACGTGGTGGCAGATGTGGCCGCTGCCTGCCGGGAGTACGGGCTGAAGTTCGGCTTCTACCTCTCGCCTTGGGACAAGCACGAGCCCAGCTACGGCGATTCGGACCATTACAACGAATTCTTCCGGAATCAGCTTCGCGAACTGCTGACCGGCTACGGGGAGGTGTCGGAGGTCTGGTTCGACGGTGCCTGCGGTGAAGGGGCCAACGGGAAAAGGCAGGTGTATGACTGGAACTCTTATTATGCCCTGGTCCGCGAACTGCAGCCCGGCGCGGTGATCGCGGTAATGGGTCCCGACGTGCGGTGGGTAGGCACCGAATCGGGTTACGGGCGCACCACAGAATGGAGCGTGCTGCCGGGTATCGTGCAGTACCCGGATGCAATATCGGCGGCATCGCAGCAAATTCCTGTCGACGGCGGTTTCATCCCGCGCGACCTCACCGGCGAAGATCTCGGAAGCCGCAACAGGCTCAGCGGCGCCAGCACGCTGACCTGGTACCCTGCCGAGACCGACGTCTCGATCCGGCCGGGATGGTTCTGGAAAGCGGCCGACGACAACAGGGTAAAATCGCCTGAAAAACTAGCCGACATCTACTTTCATTCGGTGGGAATGAACTCGGTTTTGCTGCTTAACATCCCTCCCGATAAGCGCGGACTCATCCATGAAAACGACATCAGGAGCCTGCAGGGAATGAGAAAGATCCTAAATGAGACCTTCCGTACCAACCTGCTTGACCACGCTGGCATCAGCCTTTACCATAACACGATAGAATACACCCTTCCCGCGCCGGCGGCCTTCAATGTGGCGATGCTCCAGGAAGATATCCAGGTGGGCCAACGGATCGAAAAATTCCACTTCGACTACCTGGATGGCATGGAATGGAAAACCTTTGCCGGTGGGACCACTGTGGGGCACAAGCGATTGTTGAGATTCCCCGAAATCACCGCGCTACGGGTACGGCTGGTGATCGCTGGCGCCAGGGCCGAGCCTGCGATCATGAACATCGGTCTGTTTCGCGGGCCTGAGCTGAAAGAGGAGGTTAAAACTGTTCCGAAGTTCGACGCTAACATTGCCATGGCAACCGCCTGCAGCGAAAAGTACACGGGCGGAGGTAATGACGCGATCATCGATGGCTTCCGAGGCAGTTATGAATTCATGGATGGCCGGTGGCAGGGATACGAAGGGGTGGATTTCGAGGCGACCATCGACCTCGGAAAAATAACACCAATTTCATCGGTATGGGCCGGTTTCCTCCAACAGCAGGGAAGCTGGATATTCATGCCGGCCAGGGTTGATTTTTCTGTTTCGGCTGATGGGCAGCATTTCACCAGGGTCGCATCGGTGAAGAACCGGCTTGACGAACGCAATGAGGGTACGATGATCCGCGATTTTTCAGCGAAAACAGGGAAACGAGAGGCCCGCTACATCCGCATTCATGCCGTCAACCGGGGCGTTTGTCCTTCGTGGCACGCCGGGGCGGGAGAAAAAGCGTGGATATTCGTAGATGAGGTGGGGGCCAGATGAGAAGTCAAAATTCAAATGTCAAAAATTTAAAAGGATGCATAATCGTTGATTTTTTCCATCGAATGCCAAGAATGTATATCGTGAGGCAATTGCAATCGGCTCGCCAACATTTTGGTGCAAAACTTGATATAATTCAAATTATCATTATATTTACCACAAAATTCATGGTCTGCAGGATCTTGCTACCGGGTATGAGATGGTTATCAATCTAAAGAGGATTTTCTTCCCTGTATGGTTCCTCCTAAAACATCCGATCGATGAAAACCGGAATATTGATGCTCTTTTTCATGACCCTGCAGATATGCGCATCAGCCCAGTCAGGCGGGTCGGATGACCCAGTAGTCCCTCCCCCGGGAGTGGTCATCACATCCCTTTCAACCTCCGACGATATCGCCAGCGCGATGTCGTTACAATATGATGGGAAGATTGTGGTTTCCGGCTTTTGTAATGCAAGTTTTACCTTGTTAAAATACACCCCCGAAGGCAGGCTGGATACATCATTCGGGACCGGAGGCATTGTTAAAACCATCCATAAAACCGTAGAAGACCGAAGTTCGGCAACGCTGGTACTCGGCGACGGCAAGATCCTGATGGCCGGCAGCCTGTATCACAACAACGCCATTTACTTTGCGATGGTCAGGTACCAGTCTGATGGTCAATGGGATACCACTTTCGGTAAAAAGGGTCTCATCGTCAGGTCCATCGGCGAAGGGGATGATGTGGCCACCTCGATGGCGTTGCAGCCCGACGGAAAGATCATCGTGGCCGGGAGTTCAACCAATGGCAACTATGAGGATTTCGCGCTGGTGCGATTCAACCACAACGGATCCATGGACAGCACTTTCGGAAAAAACGGAATGGTCATCTCCAACATCAGCAGCGGTGATGACAGGATTGCCGCAGTCACCCTGCAACGCGACGGAAAGATCGTTGCGGCAGGTTCTGCAAACACAGATTTCGGGGTGGCCAGGTACCTTCCCAACGGGGAACCTGACCGGTCCTTCGGAGTTAACGGCATTATGGTCAAATCGTTACAAAACGGCGAAGATCTGGCAAAAGGCGTTGCCCTCCAGCCCGACGGGAAGATCATCGTGGCCGGAAGCTCATTCAACGGCGACGATTTCGACTTTGCCGTCGCACGGTTCACTCCGGAAGGCAGGCTGGATAAGACCTTCGGAAAAGAGGGCATCGTTTTGACCCCGGTCGGGGCTGGCGATGACAAAGTATACGCACTGGCCCTGCAACCCGACGGAAAGATCATCTTGGCAGGCAGTTCAGATAATGGTGACGCTAACGACATCGCACTGATGAGGTTCAGCAACAGCGGGACCGCAGATGAATCGTTCGGTAAAAAAGGCCTTGTCATCACCTCAGTGCAGAAAGGCGACGAGAATGCCTATTGCATCGCACTGCAGAAAGACCTGAAAATCGTCGCTGCAGGTAATTCAAACAACGGATTTAACAATGATTTCATCATCATCAGATACATGCCCGACGGCTCACTGGATCCTGATTTCGGGAGGTAAGAACCATGTTTAAAAAAGTAATCAACGGCCGCACCGCTACCGACCTGATCGTATACCTCGGGGTACCCCTGCTGATTTGGAACACCTGCCGCGAATGGCTTGGCGATTACCCTGCCATGCTGATCTCAACAGTTCCGGGGATCCTGTACACGCTCTTCACGTTTTTCAGAGAGAAACAGTACAGCGTTACCGGGCTCTTCATCCTCGCAACCATGATCATCGGCAGCATCATGGATATCTATTCGAAAACAGCCCACCAGATGCTGTGGAACAATGTCTATCTCAACATCGGCCTGACCCTCTTCTGGTTTTTCACGATGATCATCAAAAGACCGATGGCGATGTATTTCTTTATTGATTACGCTTACCTGCACGGCGTACAGAAGGAACACACACAGAAACTTTACCGTGAGATGCCTTTCTTCAGGTATTTCATGCTGCTGACAGCCTATTTAGCGCTCCAGGACCTGTCGGATGTCATTCTCAGGATCTGGCTGATCGGAGTTTACGACGTTGCTGGTTTCAATACCATCAAAGTGATCACCCAAATCTGGGGCACTTCGACCACCGTGCTCTTTGTTTACTTCATCATTCTTATTGTGAAGAAGTTGCAGGAGCATGGAAAAAAATCTTCTGAAGAAAAATCACCGCAATAAACTGTTTCACCCTCAAAATTGACTAAAATGGAAAAGAAAGATTACTCAGTACCCCCGATGACACCCAAAACTGCCTCAACGCCGGTTGTGGCTTCAACACCAGGCACCCCGTCGCTCACCGGCACTCCGGGCGCCCCTCCGACTGCAAGCACGCCCGGGACTCCAATACTCGCCGGAACTCCGGGAGGATCGGCGGCAATGCCCTCCGACTCATCGCCATCGACAGGAGAAGGAGAAGGAAAAGGAGAAGGAGGCCCCGCAGGCAAAATGCCCCCCATGCCATCTTTCCCCAAGATGCAGAACACCACCAACATGCAGAACACCACCAATTTCCAGGCAACGACAAAAATGCCCAATGTGAGCATGGACCAGTTTATGATGAGCGAATTTTTCGAGATGCAGATGGAACATCACCGCACGCATCACCTTGAACCCAACGGGGACTGCAAGGCTCATCTTAAGGAAGAGGGCTGGAAATACTACAAGAAGTACAGGGGTTAGATCCTCCATCTTTTTATTTTGTCAGGTCATGCACATGACCCGTCTTGCAGGTTTTTAATTAAACAGCATCATGTATTATGGATAAGCAGGAAAAACCAAAATCGTTGCCATCGGGAAGCAATCCCGAGGAGATGAACCGTATGTTGAAGATCACGCGTCCTAGTTACTGGATTTCCCTTTCTGCATTAGGGCTCCTGACGCTTATCACCATCTTCTGGGGTATTTTCGGAAGTATTCCGCAGCGCATCGACGGGCTGGGGGAGATCATCAGCGGAAAGGGTCTGCACGGGATCATCGCCCTCTATCCGGGCGGGGTGGAACAGGTCAATTTTGAACTTGGCGATAAGGTGAAGGCAGGGGACGTGATGCTTCATCTCCTTCAGCCTCAGCTCAGGCATCAGTTGGTCGAACTGAATGCACAGCTGGATGTGCTTATGTTGCAGGATTCATTGCTGCAGTACAGGGACAAAAACGACTTTCCCAACAAAATTAGGTTTTACAACCTGGAAGAGGTGAGGCTAAAAAAGGAACTTGCCCAGCTGGAGGACCAGATCGCCTTTCTCGAACTGAAGATGAACCAGCAGCAGGATCTGTGGGACAAAGGCCTTGCTACACGAGAAAACTACATGGATGCAAAAAACCAGCTCGCCGACACCCGCAACAAGCGCACCCAGACCGAGCAGTCTGTGAAGACCAACCAGCTCGACCAGCAATCGTGGGATTACGACCGCGTATACAAGCAGGAAGATTACCGGGGGCAGATCCAGATCCTGAAGAAAAAAATCCAGGATCTGCAGGATGACTATGACCGGCAGACCATCATCAGGAGCCCGGTCAACGGGATCATCGTAGACAAATCGGTAAGCAGCGGCGACTTTGTGAACGCCGGCACCCGGATGATGGTAGTGGAAGACATTGACAACCAGAAAAACCACCTCCTCGACCTGTTCATCCCCTTCAATTCAAATGCCGTGGTGGAGCCCGGGATGGAGGTCATGATCGAGCCCTTCACCGTAAACCATAACCTCTACGGCTGGCTAATGGGAGAGGTGGTGGAGGTGAACCATTTTGTTTCCAACACCAATTCAATCATCGACGAGCTGAATAATCCCGACCTGGTGGCGCTTATCCAGCAGCAGGGCCCGACTTACCGGGTTAAAATCTTCCTACTCCCCGACCCTTCCACAAAAAGCGGCTTCATGTGGTCGAACAAAAAGGGGCCTCCCTACACCATCAATACGGGCACGCTTTGCCACGCCTCGGTACTTGTAAGGCAGAAACCGCCCATCGACTATATCATCCCCGTACTGAAATCCTATTTCGAGTAATAACCTGAACAACCAATCGAGATCTTGTTATGGGCAACGATCATGTGAAAAAAAAGGTTCCGGTCATGCTTCAGATCGGGGAAAACGAATCCGGCCCGGTGGCATTGAGCATGGTATTCTCCTATTACCATTGCTGGCCTGCGAAGGACGGGCTCAACCAGGAATGCGGTGTTTCCGACAATTCCAAAATTCCTGCCGAACGCCTGATGAAGGTGGCCCGGGCTCACGATTTCGAAGCTGATGTCAAGACTATCGACGTCAATTCGTTGAAGACCGTTCCCATGCCTGCCATCATCGGCATACAGGGGGGATACTTCGGTGTGCTGACAGGTTACACAGGTGAATTTTACCTGCTCAACGACACCCATGAAGGGCAGAAAAAACTGGGGGCAGCCGATCTGGAGCAGATTTTCGACGGCAAGCTGCTGACACTTAAGCCCGGCGCCGCCTTCAAACCCGACAAGCATGAATTCGGTTTTTTCGACAAGATATGGGGCCGGATCAGCAACAGCCGGTTCGACCTGATATATGTGCTTATCTGTGGAGCGATCCTCGTCATCCCGGCCGTGATACTGGCAGGATTGAACAAACTTTTCTTCGATGACATTATCGACCTTAACCAGCCCCGGTATTTCAGGCCCATGCTGCTGCTCATTGCCGGGCTTTTCCTCTTCAATGGCATACTGACCTTCCTGCAACAGAAAATCCTTGTCAAAATAGAGTTACGCCTGGCCATCGTCGAATCATCGAAACTGCTCCTTCACATCCTGAAACTGCCCATCAGGTTCTTCATGAACCGGCAGCCCGGTGAGATCTTCAAACGAGTCCAGCTGAACGACGACCTGGCATCGCTACTTTCCACCCAGCTTACCTCGACGATTTCAAACATGATCACAGTGATCCTCTACGCCGTGGTCATGATCCAGTACAACCTGCTTCTGACGGTCATCGGGGTCTCGGTGATCCTGGTGAACCTTTTGGTGCTGCGGATCATTTCGGAAAAGCGTTCAACGCTGAACCAGCTGCTTTTCGAGCGGAACCAGCGTACCTTCAGCACCGCAGGCGTCGGGCTTGAGCAGATTGAAACCATCAAGGCGACCGGTTCCGAGAATGATTTTTACGGCCTGTGGTCGGGAAGCCTCTCCAATGCGGTCATCTACGACCAGAAACTGAATGTTACCTCGAACCTGCTTGACGCCCTCCCCGATTTCCTGTCGAACCTCAACAACATCATCCTGCTCACACTGGGGGGCCTGCTGGTCATCTATGGCGATATGACCATCGGTATCTTTATCGCCTTCCAGAGCCTGATGACCAATTTCACCGGCCCGGTCAAGTCGGTGGTGTCGATGGGCAGCGACCTCCAGGTCGCGAAAAGCAACCTCAACACCATCCAGGATGCCCTTTCGACCCGCGAAGACATCTATTTTTCAGGTGAGGTCAGCGATGATCCTACTGTACTGCTGCCGGACGATTCAAAGCTTCACGGGTACCTGGACTTCAAAAATGTGACATTTGGATACGACCGTTTCGCGGATCCCCTCATCTCGGATTTCTCCCTGCATGTTGAGCCCGGAAAGCGGGTCGCGCTGGTGGGCGGTTCGGGTTCGGGCAAATCGACCCTGGCCAAGCTTGTTGCAGGTCTTTACCACCCCTGGGAAGGTGATATCCTTTTCGATGGGAAACCGAGGACCGCCTATGCGCAGGATGTGATCAGGAACTCCATCTCGCTGGTCGACCAGGAGATCTTCCTTTTCCGCGGCACTGTTAATGAAAACATCACCATGTGGAACAACACCATCCAGACCCCCGACATTATTCAGTCCACCCGGGATGCCTGCATACACGACGTCATCTCGTCACGACCCGGAGGATACAACGGTCTCCTCATCAACGCCGGCAGCAACCTCAGCGGCGGTCAGCGGCAACGCATCGAGATCGCCCGGGCCCTGGTAGTCAACCCGACCATCCTGGTCATGGATGAGGCCACCAGCGCCCTCGACGCGAACACGGAAAAAACCATCGACAACAATATCCGGCGCAGGGGATGCACTACCCTGATCATTGCCCACCGGCTGAGTACCATCAGGGACTGTGACGAGATCATCGTTTTAGAGCGGGGGAAAGTCGTCCAGCGCGGCACACACGATGAGATGATCCGGGATCAGCAGGGAATTTATTATAAACTGGTAAATCTCAACTGACATGGACAAACAGCCGATTTCATCGTATTACCAGCAGGCCATCCAGTTGCCCGGCAACAAGGTCCTGCCCCTTTTGAGCGACAAACCGAGGGCATTCTATCTTGAATCGGGTGAAGCCGATCTGTTTTATGTCGAGAAGCTTCCCTCCGGGCCCGGACGCAGGCTTTTCCTGTTACGGTTTACAGCCCCTTTCCTTATTCCGTCGTTCAGCCCGAACGACGCATTCTCACTGGTCGTCAGCGCGCTCAGCCCCTGTACCATCGGGCTGATCGATGAACCAGGACTTGCCCGCTTTTTCTCCGAAAATCCCGGCGATGCCGCCAGGCTTACCGATCAATGGATGCTGAATCTTTCGGCCGGGTTGAACAACTTCGGCACCCTGCCCCTGCTCAATGGGATCTCGGCCATGCCGCAGTTCATGCCCGACCCAGCGAAATGCTACAGCGCCGCAGGACCATCGGAGGTAATCTGGATCGAATCGACAGGGCTTAAACCCCTTTATTTCAATTTCGCGGATCCCGGCACGGGATGCCCGCCACTCCTTCCAATGACTTCGAACCTCTGGATGAAGCCCGGCGCTGCACTATCCAAAAAGGTTTTTACAACCGCGCAAGCCATTGCCAGACCTGACTTTCTGCCGTCGCTGCATGGATTCAACCACCTGATCATCCCGGTGCTCAAAAGGCTCCATGCCGATCAGAACCGGGTTGAACTTGCCCATGTAAAAGACACCTATTCTTTCAGGACCAATGCGATACTCAACTCCATCACACGCTTCAAGTCGATCATCACCGGGAAATCGACCGACACCCTGTTCGAAGGCAGAAGTGACGAGCAGGGAGGAGTAACAACGGCGCTAAGCCCAAACATCCTGCTGCTTCTAATCGTACAGCTTGTGGGTAAAAGCGAGCTGATTGAATTCACCGATCCGGGCAACCGCATCAGCGGGAAACATGATTTCCTATGGAACATCCTGCGGGCTTCGAATATCAGGTCACGGCAGGTCACCCTTGAGCCGCACTGGTGGACCAACAACGCCGGGTCGATGCTCGGGTTCCTCAAGGCGGACCAGACTCCGGTCGCCCTGATTGCCAAGGGAAACACTGCATATTGGATGATCGACCTGAAGAACAAACGCAAGGAGATCGTCAACGAGCAGGTGACGGAATTGCTTGATCCCAAGGCCTACAGTTTTTTCACACCCTTTCCCAAAGGCAAGCTGGGAGGAAAGGACCTGATCAGGTTTGCCCTCCAGTTCACCTACCGCGACATCATCAGTTTCCTCGTTATCGGGGTGATCGGCGCATTGCTTGCCCTGATCATCCCTGTAGTGGGAGGATACATTTTCAACACCGTCATTCCGGGAGGCAACACCAGGGAGTTGTGGCAGATTGGCGCGATCATGGTGATCTGCGTGATGACCATCGGTCTGCTGAACTTTGCCAAATCGATCGCCGTGCTGCGGATGGCCGGCAAGGCGGGTTACAAGCTACAGTCGGCCCTCTGGGACAGAATCCTCTCCCTGAAGGTCGATTTTTTCAGGAATTACAGCCCGGGGAACCTGGCCGAACGCAGCATGGGTATTGAACGGATTCGCGACACCCTGTCGACGACAGTGCTCGGGGCCATCATTTCGGGTATTTTCTCGGTATTCTACCTGGGGCTGCTGTTCTTCTACGATCTCAAGCTTGCGCTCCTTGCCCTCGTGCTGGGCCTGGTGGTGGCCGGCTTCACGCTTACCATCAGCCTGCTGGCTTACAAGCACGTCGTGTTCATGCGAAGGATGGATGCCATGATCTCGGGATTCCTGCTGATGGCCATCAGGGGGATCAACAAGATCAGGGTGACAGGGAGCAAGGAGAAGGTCTTCGCGCTGTGGGCCGACCGCTATGCGCAGCAGAAAGACCATTACCGGCAGAAACGCACACTGCTCATGGTGGCGAGCATTTTCACCGTCACCTTTCCGGTACTTGCCTCCATGCTGATCTTTATCAGGGTTTACAGCATTTTCACCTCCGGGGTGCCCGGGTTCGGCATCGGTGACTTCGTCGCTTTCAACAGCGCCTACCTCAGTTTCCAGGGAGCCCTCATACAGACCTTCATGGTCACGGTGCCCCTGCTCAACATCAAACCTACCTACGAGCTATTCCAGCCCATTCTTGAGGCGGAGACCGAAGATACGAATGAAAAGCTCGATCCGGGTGAACTCAGCGGAGGAATCGAGGTGACGAACCTGAGTTTCAAATATGCCGAATCGCCCGACTGGAGCCTGAAGGATCTCACCTTTACCATTCGCCCCGGTGAGTTCGTGGCATTCACAGGCAGTTCGGGATCGGGCAAATCGACCCTGATAAGGCTGCTGCTGGGATTCGAGTATTATAATGTGGGCAGCATCCTGTTCGACAACAAGGAGTTGAAGAGCCTGGATATCAGGAGCGTGAGGGACCAGTTAGGCGTCGTGCTGCAGAATTCCAAGATCATGCAGGGGACGGTACTGTATAATATCACCGGCTCGTCCATGTACACCGAGGAGGAGGCATGGAAAGCTGCCGAAATGGCCGGGTGTGCGCAAGAGATCGACAGTTTGCCCAACAAGATGTACACCATCCTTCCGCCGGGAGGCGACATTCTTTCCGGGGGCCAGCAGCAGCGGATCATCATTGCCCGGGCTCTCATACGCAACCCGAAGATACTGATCTTCGACGAAGCCACTTCGGCGCTTGACAATGAAACACAGCAGATCGTGAGTCTCAGCATTGACAAGATGAGCGCCACCAGGATCGTGATCGCCCACCGCCTGAGCACCATTATTAATGCCGACCGGATTTTCGTGCTCGACAAAGGAGAACTCATCGAGCAGGGAACCTACAAGGAGCTGGTCGAGAAGAACGGTTTCTTTGCCGAACTGACCCGCAGGCAGCTTGCATGATATTATTGACCCACACAATGAGGAGGTAAACCCACAACAAGGTAACATCCGATGAAAAAGAGCATACTGATCATCCTACTTTTGGCTGCAGGATTCGGGCCCGCGAAAGGGCAGCAGGCATTCAACTACGACTCACTGTCGATACTCCGGGTCCTTCTTTATGGACTTGAATCCAATTATAACATCCGGATCAAGCGGCAGATCGTCGGCGGTAGCCAGGGACAAGTGCAGGCCAACAAAGGGGCTTTTAACCCGAGTCTTTCATTTACCGGCTACGGCTATTACGGTACCGACCCGACTGTCACCTTTTTCGATTCATATTACGTTAGCGGTCAGCTTGTGGTACCGACCCGTTTCGGAGCCAAGTTCTACACAGGCTTCAAACTGTCGACTATGACCGAGATCATTTCGGGCGTTCCCAATTATTACCCCAGCACCAACATGCCCGTCAACGAATCGGGGATGTGGGCAGGCGTGACCATGCCCCTGTTGCGCGATTTCGGGAGAAACAACAGCAATAACATCAGCCTGCGGGTTGCCACGATGATGAACCAGGCCCAGAACATCTCCTTCTCCGACGAGATCAGCGTTTTCATAAAATCGACACTTTCGTCATATTACAATTCATATCTGAGGTTGAAGGTGTTCAGGATCCTCAGCAACGCAGAAAAGGACGCCAAAGAGTATCTCGCCGCCATTCAGGCTATGATCGATGACGAGCAGATCCCCAAATCGGAAATTTTCAGGGCGAAGGCCTATGAAACGAACATCAACCAGCAGTTTTCACAGTCGAAAAACGAGATCAACAAATCCCTGTACGACCTGGTGACTTCTGTTGGCGGGGTTGGGAACATCAGTTTGAACGCCTATCCAAAGTTCCTCGACTCGCTGCCTGATCCGGCAACTTTCCCGTGGGAGAGTTATGCAGATTATGTTTACAGGAATGCTGATTCGCTCATTGCCAGGTCCAATTATTTCAAAAGTCAGAAACTTGCCACCGGTGCAAGCCAGATCGAGATGACAGGCGCCAAATTCAACAAGCGTAACGAAATGACCCTCGATCTTCGTTATTATTATTTCGGTTCAACCGCCTACCAGCCCTTTTCCGATTTTACCCAAAGCTTCAGCAGCGATAGTCCTGGCTCGTCGGTAAACCTGACCCTTACCTATAAGCTTCCAATCGCGAACGATGTTCAGAGGGGACAGTATCTGACCAAGCTTTCGGCCTATGAATCAAACAACATACAGCTCGAAAAGATCAGATTTGATTCGAAAATGCAGGTTTACCAACTCATAACCGACCTGGGTAACCTGATCACGATTTATAAGAACCAGATCGAACTGGCCGCCCTTGAGAAGAAGACCTGGGAAAGCGAAGTACAGAAATTCAAGATGGGTATCTCCACCCAGATTAATGTCATCAACACCTACATGGACTACAACAACGCATTGCTGAACATTGAAAATGCGCGCCAGACGATCATTACAAAGGTCGTCATGCTTAAATACCTGATCGGGGATTTCCCCGGCACCTCTGAACAGCTCCTGAAATATAATCCCTGGGATTTCTCGGCCAAATAAATAAACGAACCCACGGTGAAGCAGGATTATAGCGCGACAGGCATGTTCATACCCATTCACGAGGAGATTTTGCAACATGCGGGCCATAGCCCGGATGAGCTTGCCATTGTGCACGGAGGAGAGCAAATCGATTTTTCCGGGTTGGAAAGATGGACCTCGGGCCTGGCGGCCCAACTGATTGAGGCCGGAGCCTGTCGCGGTGTGGTCGTGGGGCTGAACCTGCAACCATCCATCCGGATGGCGGTCACGGTACTTGCCATCCTGAGGACCGGCGCCGCCTACATTCCGCTCTCTGCAGCATTTCCCGCCGAAAGGATTCGTTACATCCTTCAGGATGCAGGTGCAAGCCTGCTTATTGCCGAACCCGGAGCCGAAGCATCAATGTGCCCACCCGGCACAGCGCTTTTCCATCCGGACTGGACTGAAGCCTCAAGGTGCACCCACGGCAATGCACTTTTGGATCAGGACAGTACTGAAGCCTCAATCGGCCCACACGGCACACCACCTTTACATCCGGCCATGACCGAAGCCGCGCGGCTGTCGGCGAAGGCACGCCCTGCTGCAAGGCCCATCGAACCGGGAGACCTCGCTTACATAATGTATACATCCGGTTCGACCGGCAACCCCAAAGGGGTGATGATCGAACACCGGAACCTTAGTTACTATGTGCACTGGTTTTACGGGAAGGTCATGCCGCAGACCGGGGTTGCGCTGCCCCTCACATCTTCATTCATCTTTGCCGCGGCTGTCACCCAGTTTTACTCAACCCTCTTGGCGGGAACGACCCTCCACATCCTCGATCCGATGCTGATCCGACAACCGGCCGCCCTCATGCGCTGGTATTCTGAGCATCCCGGCACAGGCCTGTACTGTGTTCCGACACTCTGGTCGGAGATCCTTCGTTTCCTGAATTCGGCGGATGGACGGGCGCCGGGTGTCGAGCCACCAACCGCAGTCTGCCTTTCGGGTGAAGCCGTCACCGGTGAGCTCCTGCAAGCCACTTTTGAACGACTTCCCGGCTTGCAGCTGTGGAACCTTTACGGACCAACCGAAGCAACCGCCAACATTACAGCCTGTCGTCTGCATCCCGGCGAGAAACCGCACATCGGCAATCCGCTTGAAGGCACCAGGGTCTTCATCGTTGATGAAAACCTGAAACCTGTGATGCCGGGAGATACCGGCGAGCTGCTTGCATGCGGTAACGGAATCGCCCGGGGATATGTAAACCTCCCGGAACTTACCTCCAAAACATTTATAAATGCCACCGTGGACTGGGGGGACAACCTCAGGCTCTACCGGTCGGGCGACCTCGCCCGGGAAATTGCCCCGGGGTGTTTCAGTTATGTCGGGCGCCGGGACCAGCAGGTAAAGATCCGAGGTTTCCGTATCGAGCTTCCCGAAGTCGAACACGCCCTTCTCACACTGAAAGAAATAAGACTGGCCGTTGTAAAGGCTGTTGAAGACCACCGTGCAGGGAAAAGGCTCGTGGGATATGTCACATTCCACGACAACGAAGCGATGCCTGTGAACGGGTTGCGTGCGAAGCTGGTTAACATCCTGCCCGACTTCATGATTCCCGAGATCTTTGTTCGTCTCGACCATTTTCCCATGCTTCCCAACGGCAAGATCGACCGCAAATCGCTGCCCCTGCCCGGAACCTTAAGGCCGGACCTGGGTTACCCGGCCGTAGCGCCGGTCACTGCCGCTGAAAAAATCATGGTCAGGGCATGGGAGGATGTATTAGGCACAGAGGGCATCGGCATGCAGGACAACTTCTTCGACCTTGGGGGAAACTCACTGAAAGCGGGGTCACTGGCCCTCGGGATCGGGTCGAAGATGGGGGTAGCCGTTTCGCTGAAATCAGTTTTTGAGAATCTCACGCCGGCAAGCCTGCTGTCCTGGGTATCCGGCCTACCGGGTTTCAGGTCGGACAACCAACACACACTGCTCCAAGCTCCGGCGGTCGCACCCAACCTGCCCAACCTGAACCAGTTTGAATCGGTCCTTGCAGAGCCCGCCAACATTTTCCTGGAAAGGCTGAATGCTCCTGATCACCCAACCCGGACAGAACCCCCGAACATTATCCCGGAAAGCCTGATTGCACCGGTTGATGCGGCCCTGACAAAACCCGCCAACATCCTCTCGGAAAGCCAGAAATCCCTCTGGTTTCTTCACCAGGCCCAGCCAGGGCTGTCAGCCTACAATATTTTCTATAGCCTGCACATTGACGGGC
Organism: uncultured Bacteroidales bacterium; assembly: GCA_903885595.1. Taxonomy (GTDB): domain Bacteria; phylum Bacteroidota; class Bacteroidia; order Bacteroidales; family FEN-979; genus CAIVAT01. Next base: position 7,310 of record CAISJJ010000357.1, on the reverse strand, counting down.
CGCTGGATGTAGCATGCCTCTCAAATGCGTTACAATGGCTTTCAGTGAAGCATCCTGGCATCATGGCAAGGTTCCGCCTGGGAAAGTCCTCCGTTATCGAAAAATTCCTTGTACAGTCCGGTGAATTGCTTGAGACCCGGGGACCCGGTGCGATCCCCTCATCCCTCAACGATGAGGATGCATTAAAGATGGCCAGGGCAGAAGCCTCAAAGCCGTTCGACCTCGCGACCGACCGCCTGTGCAGGTTCATCCTGTTTAATCTGGGAACCAACCGTCACCTGTTGGCGGTGATTGTTCACCACATTGTCTTCGACGGACTTTCGTTCGGGGTTTTGATGGGTGACCTGAGAAATTTCTATGCCATGGCCTGTGAGGGTTCATCTCCCCTGCTGAAACCAGATACCTCCGACCAACTGTTCTGCCATGACGAAACGGATTATCTTTCGGGAAAGGATTACCTGGCCGACCGTGCCTACTGGAACCACCGGCTCGCTGATGTCCCTGCATTCTTCGAAATTCCGTGCGACTTTACACGACCGGTAGGCTTTTCGCAGGAGGGAGGGCAGGTACGGGTGAACCTGGATCCCATGCTCAGGGCAAGGCTGAAGCAGTTGGCCAACCGATGCGGGTCGAGTATGTACATGACCTGTCTCGCTGCCTTTTCGGTTCTTTTATACCGTCATTCAGGGCGAACCGACTTCCTCATCGGAACGCCCGTCGCCAACCGTAACAGGCGGGAATTCTCAGGCGCCATTGGCTATTTCGTGAACACCATGCTTTTCAGGGCCAGGCCTGACCCTTCGATGGCCTTTTCAAGTTGGCTGGCTTCCGTGAGGGAACAGATTCTGGATGGCCTTGTTCACGCACGTTTCCCGCTGAATCACATGGGGGTGGCCATGAAAGCCGACCGGATCCCGGGCATCAATCCCTTTTTCCAGGTCATGTTTGCCTATCACGAGGCGGACTGGACCTTTGAGGCGGGAAGTGATCTCTTGGCATCAGGAAGGGAAGAATTTACCGGACTTTCGAAGTTCGACCTGTACACCGAGATCTTCAGCAGCTTGTCGGGAGCAGAGGTCGTTTTCACCTATTCCGCGAGCCTTTACTCCCATGAAACGATGGAGATGCTGGCCGGCCATTTTGTTGAAATCCTCAAACACGCCGCATCTCAACCATCGGTCAAGTTGTCATCCATCAACCTCATGCCGGCCGTCGAATACCAAAAGGTGGTTTACGGTTGGAACGACACATTGCATCCAACCGGTCCTGAAAAGACTCTTCCTGAACTGGTATGGTCACAGATTGTGAAAACACCGGGGGCAAAAGCGCTTGTTTCACGAAGGTCGTCGTACAACTATGCCGAAATGGGCGAAAGAGCCATCGCCATCGCCGGCAGGCTGAGGCAGTTTGGTCTGCAGAAAGGGGATCCTGTGGGGGTCCATCTTGAAAATTCTCCGGAGATGGTGATCTTCATTCTGGCCATTTTCCTCGCCGGGGGTGTCTATGTTCCGCTTGACCCTTACTATCCTGAAGAACGCCTGCGGTATGTCATTCAAAAAACCGGTGTGAACATCCTGGTTTCAGACGAAGTCAAACCGGCACTGAAGGAGGAGTTTCCGGGCATGGTTATGACCACAGCCGAACTCCTTGCCGCTGAAACCTCCCCTGGCCCTGCCGTTTTTGGCGCCGGCCCCGCCGATCTGGCCTACATCATATTTACGTCGGGATCGACTGGCAATCCTAAGGGTGTTATGATCAGGCACGACAGCCTTCATAATTTCCTGGTATGGATAGGTTCGGAGTTATCAGTAACTGTATCAGACACATTCCTTTCAACCACCTCCATCAATTTTGACATATCCCTGTTTGAGCTTTTCACCCCGCTGACGAGAGGGGCCAGCGTGGTACTTGAGAAGCGGAGCGAGTTGCAGGCACCCGAAAAGGTCGAAACCATCATCCGTGAAATGGAGGTGAACACGATACAATTCGTTCCTTCAGGGCTGAAGGCCCTCTGTGACTCCGGGGTGCCTTCACGAATAAAATCACTTAAAACAATCATCTCAGGGGGAGAGAGGCTCTCTAAAACTTTACAGGACCAGATCTTCAGCCAGTCGGGGGCAGATCTCATCAATCTTTACGGGCCTACTGAAGCCACTGTCTACATGGCTGGCTGGAGATGCGTGCGCAATAGCCCGATGAGAACCGTTCCCATTGGCCGACCCATTTTCAACGCCGCCCTTTACATACTTGATGAAGGAATGAAGCCTGTGCCCATCGGTGTGCCCGGGGAAGCCTACGTTGGTGGCATGGTCCTCTCCGAAGGCTATTTCGGGGATGAGGCACAGACAGCCTCAAGGTTTTTGCCCGATCCTTTCTCAGCTAAGCCGGGAGCGAGAATATACAGGGTAGGCGATCTATGCAGGTTCCTGTCCGACGGTTCGGTTGAGTTCCTGGGGCGAACCGACCACCAGGTCAAGGTGAGGGGGTTCAGGATCGAACTGGGGGAGGTAGAAGCGACCATATTGCGCTTCCCGGGGGTGAGGAGGGTTATTGTTGATGCCCATGAACACGGCGATGATGACATCAGGCTGACCGCCTTTATGGTGCCGGAGCCAGGGGCATCGGTCAGGGAGGCTGAACTAAGGGAATTTCTGCGACTGCACCTGCCCTCGTACATGATACCCGGTCATTTCCTTACAGCGCCGGCCATTCCGACCTTGCCAAACGGCAAAACCGACCGCAAAGCCCTTATGAGTCTCAGGCCCGCCCTGCATACCATTCCACCCCCCGTGTCATCGCAGCTCAACGAAACCGAACTACAAATCAAATCGATATGGAAAGAGTTGCTCGGGCATGAGGCTTTCACCATAGATGACAACTTTTTCGAAGTTGGCGGGCACAGCTTGCTGCTGGTCAGGATGAAAGACCTGGCCACAGAAAAGATGGGCGCTGCCCTGAGCATCGTGGAGCTCTTCCAATATCCCACCATCCGCAGCCTCGCAGCCTTTCTACGCAAAGAAAAGCCAGTGCACGACCACAACGACATTACCAGGCGTGCGGCCATGCGCAACAAAAGCATCAGGCAGCAGATCAGCAAACGTATATTTCCTGGTAATAAACTGACATAAACTTGTAAGCTATGAACACAAACGGATCACAGAATATGGAAGGCAAAGTCGCCATTATAGGCATGGCCTGCCGCCTGCCCGGGGCAAAGAACATACGCGAATACTGGCAAAACCTTGTTGACGGACTTGAGACCCTGAACACCTTTTCAGACGAAGAGCTCATTGCCTCCGGGGTGGATCCTGAAGTATTCCATCAGCCGAATTATATAAGAAACCGTGGAATCATCGGGGGAGCGGAGTATTTCGATGCTGAATTTTTCGGATATACACCACGCGAAGCCGAGCTTATGGATCCCCAGCAGCGGGTTTTCCTTGAATGTTCGTGGCATGCCCTTGAGGATGCGGGTGTCGATCCTCAGAAAACCAGGGAAAGAATCGGCGTTTTCGGGGGCACCGGGACCCCGCTCCACCTCGTGGAGACCATGGAAAACCCGTGGGTCAGGAAGAATGCCAGCGGGGCCTCAATCGTAACCAGCAACGACAAGGATTATGTCACTACCCGGGTGTCGTACAAACTGAATCTTACCGGTCCCAGCGTGAACGTGCAATGCGCCTGTTCCACTTCACTGGTCGCCATCGTTACCGGTATAAACAGTCTGGTCAGTTACCAGAGCGATCTCATCATTGCCGGTGGGTCAACCATTGAACTACCTGAGCGCCATGGCTATCTTTACCAGGCCGGGGGGATGGAATCGGCCGATGGACATTGCAGGACCTTCGACAAGGAAGCCAACGGAACCGTTTTCTCGCGGGGCTGCGGCGTGTTGATCCTGAAGAGGCTGGAAGATGCCGTGAGGGATCGCAACAACATCTATGCTGTGATCCTTGGCGGGGCGATCAACAATGACGGCAACAAGAAAGTGGGCTTCACCGCTCCCTCGGTTGAAGGGCAGGTGGAGGTCATTACCGAGGCGCTGGCGCTATCGGAGATCTCTGCCGATACGATCTCTTATGTAGAAGCACACGGCACCGCCACGCCCATCGGCGATCCCATTGAAGTCGCTTCACTGTCGGAGACCTTCCGGCAGCATACTGACTTGAAACAATATTGCGCCATCGGTTCGGTAAAGAGTAACATCGGGCACACCGACATCGCCTCGGGAGCCGCCAGCCTGATCAAGACAGCCCTCTGCCTGAAACACCGCAAGTTACCGGCAAGCCTCCATTTCAATGAACCGAACCCCAAGATAGATTTTCCCAACAGCCCCTTCTTCGTTAACACACAACTTAGGGAATGGGAACGTGTAAACGGCACTCCGCTTAGGGCCCTGGTAAACGCCTTCGGTGTGGGCGGAACCAACGCCTGTGTGATCCTTGAAGAGGCCCCGCCAAGAGAGGAGCTAAGAGGCAACCTGCCCTGCGATCTGCTCCTGGTCTCGGGACGCACCCCCAATGCCGTCACTTCAGCCCAAAAAGAGTTGAAAGAGTTCCTGGAATCAAACCCTTCAGCCGATCTGCATTCCATTGCATTCACCGCACGTTACGGCCGGCGTCATTTTCTGAACCGTGCCGCCATCCCGTTCAGGAACCGGGAAGAGCTGTTATCCCAAATTGGCAACCGTACATCCACCGCCATTAAAAACGACAGCCGTAAACCTGTTGTTTTCATGTTTCCAGGGCAGGGAAACCAGTTTATCCGGATGGGATTGCCGCTCTATGAGTCGCAGCAGGTTTTCAAAGAGACCATCGACACGTGTGCTGAGATTCTCAAACCCGAGCTCGGCTTTGACATCCGCACGGTGCTTTTCCCGTCGGCCCACGGTGAAGAGGAGGCCGCGATACGAATCAACGAGACCTGGATCACCCAGCCGGCCCTGTTTATGGTCAGCTATGCCCAGGCAAAACTGCTCATGTCGCTTGGCATAAAGCCCGACATGCTCATTGGTCACAGTGTGGGGGAATATGTAGCCGCCACCATTTCAGGTGTTTTTTCCCTTCATGATGCGCTGAAAGCCGTTGCCAGGAGGGGAAGGCTGATCCAGGATCTTCCGGGCGGCGCGATGCTTGCAGTGCTCCTCACCGAAGAACAGCTGAACCCGATGCTCCCGGCGGGACTGGAGGTCGCCGTGGTGAACAGCCCGGGTCTTTGCGTTGTGTCAGGCCCGACTGACCTCATCGACAATTTTGCCGCTGAACTCAACAAGAGCAAGACCTTCAACAAGAAGATCCCCACCTCGCATGCATTCCACTCGGCCATGATGGAGCCGGCGCTGCCCGCTTTCGCCACCTTCTTCAGCCAGGTGAAACTCTCTGCCCCTGCCATACCGATCGCATCAACCGTAACCGGGCAGTGGATGGGTCCGGAGCAGTCGACCGACCCCGATTTCTGGGTGAAACATGTGCGGAAAACGGTTCGCTTCGCAGATGCGGCAAAATTATGCATGGATGGCCCTCCGGCCGTATTCATTGAATCGGGTCCCGGCCAGTCGTTGGAATCGGCCGTCAAGCGCCAGCTGGCAAAAGAGACTGAACATGCGGTGGTGAGCACCATTCCGGCCATCGACACCAAAGCCGATGCCCTGTTTTTCCATTATGGTGCAATCGGACAAGTCTGGGCTTCGGGAGGTCCCATAAGCTGGGAACTGTTCGACGGGGGAAAAGGCAACCTGGTCTCCTACCCGGTCTATCCCTTCGAGCGAAAACCATACATGATCGATTTCACCCGTAAGGAGGGCGCCAAGTCCAAGGCCGAGAACAAGAAAAAACCCGACCCGGGGCAATGGTTCTACATTCCCGGGTGGAAGAGGACCCCTCCGCCGCAGCTCATCCCTACCAATGGCATGGCTGATCCGGCAAAAGATGAGGAGAACGCATGCTGGCTCCTTTTTGAGGATCATGAAGGATTGTGTGCAGAGGTGGCGAAACAGCTCACCGCGGAAGGCAGGCGCTGTTTTTTCGTGACCCCGGGCAGGGATTTTGAAAGAAAGGATAACCGGTTCACCATTGATCCGGCAGTAAAAGAACATTACCTCAAACTAATCGCACAACTCAAATCGGAGAAGCTTGATCCTTCCCATGTTGTTCATGCATGGAACTACGGCCAGCCCCCCGACCGGGATCACCTGGATCCCCGGCTTGCAGAACAGCTGGCCTGCGACCATTTCTACGGCCCCATGTACCTCGAGCAGGCGCTGATCAGCGAAGGATTTATCAAAGATGTCTTCCTCCTGTTTGTGGTCAGTCATTTGTACGATGTCACCGGCGAGGATGTCCTTGCCCCGGAGAAGGCGCTTGCTGCCGGCCCTGCCAGGGTCATCGGGCAGGAACATCCCGGCATCATATCAAGGCTCGCCGACATGCCTGCCGCATCCGGCGCCGAAACTGCGGAAAGCCTAGCAAAAGCCGTGATCGCAGAATGCACACTGCCTGCCGACGAGACAGTCATCGCCTACCGTCACGGCTTCCGCTGGACCGAAGATTACACCCGGTTTTCGCCTTCTTCACCGGCGGGCTCCGCGATGATCCTGGCCGAAAACGGCGTTTACCTGGTCACCGGTGGTGTCAGCGGACTCGGCATGGAACTGGCAAGGCACATTGCACAGACGGTGAAATGCACCCTCGTGCTTACACACCGCTCGCCCCTGCCACCCCGCAGCGAGTGGAAAAAGATCGCCGAATCCGGTTCCGAAGACACGACTACTTTAAAGATCATCAACCTTCTGGAGCTGGAATCGCTGGGTTCGAAAGTCATCACAGGTTGCCTCGATGCCTCCGACCTTGAAGGGACCCGGGCCCTGGTTGCCGAGGTTGAAAAAGTCCACGGACCTGTGAGGGGTGTGCTGCATTCGGCTGGGATGCCCGGCGCCGGGGTCATTGCCCTGAAAGATAAGGAACATGCCGACCTGGTCATCAAATCCAAACTACACGGGACCTTGATCCTCCACGACATCTTCAGGGAGAGAAAACTCGATTTCTTCTTCCTTTTTTCCTCGGTTTCCGCCATTTTTGGTGAAGCAGCCCGCATCGATTACACGGGGGGCAACTCCTTCATGGATTCCTTTGCACAATACAGGAAACGACTGGTTGGCGACGGAGCCATGTCCATCAACTGGGGTCAGTGGGGAGTGGTTGGCATGGCAGCAAACTGGGAAAAGACAAAAGCAGAGAAAAAACAGCAATTGCAGTCGGGAAAAGGGTTTTCGAGTCATCAACCCCGGAATGGCATCAGACTCAATTTCAAGG
>CAISJJ010000356.1 GCA_903885595.1 uncultured Bacteroidales bacterium | reverse complement strand
GGAGCGCATGGAAGAATGTCACTGTCCTATATGTTAACTTCACTGGTATAATAGCGCTCAATCAAATTTTAATTTTTAATTACGCCCTTTTCCCCATCCAACTTACTATGTCTTCTTCCATAACTGAAATAAATGACAAGCCCTATTGCCAGCCAGACCAGAAACCGGAGCCAGTTTGTAACCCCAAGCTGGGCCATCAGGTAAAAATTTGTCAGCAGACCAAGGACAGGGATCAATGAAAGTTGGTTCCGTATACCATACCAGGTTAGTACGATGGCACATAGGATGAAAATCAGGATAGGAAATTGCGTTGCAAGTAAATGGCCAGCAAATGACAAGTGACGAGTGACGAATGACGGGTGATTGGCAATCAAAGGGTGGCCGGATAGTTCTTTTGATCCCTGGAAGAAGTTGGCAAAAATGGTGGTTATTTCGTCCCGGTTCCAATAATATAGGAGCACAAATATCCCAATCCAGATTACGGGCAGAAAATAACGGCTGTTAAGGTAAGGCACCTGGAATCCTTTTTCATTTTTCGGAATATCGTGCTTTTTCCATCCGCTCTGCAACACCAGTACCCCTCCCGAAACCAGGATAAAGGCAAACAGGGTACCGATACTTGTCAGGTCGGTTACCTCGGTGAGATTCATGAACAAAGAAGGAATGGCGACCAGTATACCAGCTATAATAGTTGAAAAATAAGGAGTCTTATACCTGGGATGAATTTTTGAAAACGACTTTGGAAGCAATCCATCGCGGCTCATGCTCATCCAGATACGGGGCTGACCAACCTGGAATACCAGTAAAACACTAGCCATGGCAATGACCGCACTGATGGCAATCACACCAGAAAGTTTGGTCAGATGAAGTTTCTGAAATGCATATGCCAGTGGATCACCAACCCCCAGTTCGCTGTAATGAAGCATCCCTGTAAGCACCAGGCTGATTATGATATAAAGCAGTGTTGTGATTACCAGTGACATAATTATAGCCCGCGGAAGATCTCTGCGCGGATTTCTGCACTCCTCGGCCGTTGTAGAAATGGCATCAAAACCAATGTAGGCAAAAAATACACCGGAGACTCCTTTCAGCACGCCGGCCACACCATTGGGTGCAAACGGACTCCAGTTTTCAGGATCAATATAGAATGATCCGACTGCAATTATCAGAAACAGGATGCCAATTTTGAGCAATACCATTGTGTTACTTGCAACTTTGGTTTCATAAATACCAACATATACGAGCACCGAAATGAAAACAACGATTGAAAAAGCAGGAATATCCGCGATGATGCGAACCCCTCCGATGACAGGCGCCGACTGCCAGGCCTTATAGGCTCCCTGCAGTGCATCAGGAAGGTCAGGCAAGCTTATTCCGCGCATAAGTTCAATCGACGCCTGATGATATCCGCGGGCGGCTGAAAGATAATCGATGCCCAGGTACTCTGGTACATGAAGGCCTACTCCACCCAGAAAGCCGGTAAAATAATCGGACCATGAGATTGCCACCGCAATATTTCCAATGGCATATTCCATGATCAGGTCCCAGCCGATAATCCATGCGATGAGTTCTCCAAAACTGGCATAAGCGTATGTATAGGCGCTTCCGCTGATCGGAATTATGGAGGCAAACTGAGCATAGCATAAAGCAGAAAATGCACAGGCCATTGCCGTAAACAGAAAAAGGAGTGATACTGCTGGTCCTCCGCTGGCAGCCGCCGTTCCAATGGTACTGAAAATCCCTGCCCCGATTACGGCAGCGATTCCCAATGCGGTAAGATCAAAAACATTCAGACTTTTTTTTAACTCCGACTGTTCGCCTTCCCTGTTATGGGCATCCTGGAGAATGTGGTTGATTGATTTCTTTCGGAAAAGGTGGGGAGCTGCCACTTGAAAATTTTCGTTAAAGATAGAATTTTTTTCTAATTGGAAGAACGGGCGTGACAAGCGGATAAGCGGACAAACGGGTTGTTTTAATTTGTAAATTAGCGCAAAAATTTTCAATGAAAATAGCCGTATTCGGGGCGAGTGGAAAAACAGGTATTCTTATTGTTTACCAGGCTCTTAACCAGGGCCATCAGGTTACAGCCTTTGCCCGTAAACCATCAAATGTTACCATTCAACATAAAAACCTCCGTGTCGTTAAGGGCGATATACTGGAAACCGGCAACATTAAAGCAGCGATCGAGGGGCAGGATGCGGTGCTTTGTGCCCTCGGTGTGAACACGAACAAACCGAACACCCTTATTTCCGATGGCACAAAAAACATTCTTAATGCAATGGAGGCATGCGGGGTTAAAAGGTTCATCTGCATGTCCTCAGCCGGTATCCTTGGGAACGATGGTGGTTTCTGGTTTGGAAAAATAATTATGCCCCTTTTCCTCCGGCATGTATTTGAAGATAAGCGCCGGCAGGCCCGGATTATCCGGGAAAGTCATGCCGATTGGGTAATCATTCGACCGGTTGGCCTTACGGATGCCCCCAAGACCAATACTTACAAGATCAATCTGGATCTTCCAACCTCAAAGAGCATTCCCCGTGCAGATGTTGCGGATTTTATGCTGAAATTATTGACTGATAAGCGCTATGATGGTAAAATGCCGGCTATCTCCAGCTATTGAAGTGATATTGTAAAAAAATACAATTACCATGGACGAATGTTTCCTGATCACGGAAGATGTCAATGCTATTTTTCACTTGCCGGGAGGCTTTGTTCACACAGGCGAAACAACGCCTCGACTTTGTTTTTTTCTGACGAGAAGGTGCAACTGACCTCTTTGAGATGTTCGAAATATTTACCGGTAATATTCCTTACCTGGTTGGAGCGTGCCAAAAACAGGGGAGTAGCCGCACCTTGCTCGGGTGATTCTGAACCTCCAAACCCAAAAGCATTACTGAGTTTTGAATTGACGTCGCCCGGATGGCAGGAATTGACCGTGATACCTTCAGATGCCAGGCGTTCAGCAAAAGCTGCAGAAAGCATGCGGTTGGCCTGTTTAGCCTGCCGGTAGGCTACATCATTGTCATATGGTCTTCTTTTAAATTCAGGATCATCCAGATCAAGTCCACCCGCCCAGTAGCTTGCAACATTGACGATCCTGGCATCGGTGTTGCCTGTCATAAACGGATGAAAATAGCTGGTCATCCAAAAATATCCAAGTACATTCACTGCCCACTGCATTTCTATCCCATCTGGGGTTTCTGTCCGCCGACTTGGAGCGGTGGCGGCATTGTTAATCAACAGGTGCAAAGGTCCCTTCCATTTCCTGCTGAGTTCCCGAATCTCTTTTTGCGAGGAAAGATCGATGGCAATGGATGAAATGTGTTGATTGCCGGTGTGATGCATCAACCATGACCGGGTTTTTTCAAGGTTTGATGCGTCGCGGCCAGCCAGTGTGACATTATAGCCATTCAAGGCCAGTCCCGAGCAAATCGCCTGCCCGATAGCACCATAAGCCCCTGTTACAATTGCATTTTTTTTATCTGGAGACATCTCAGTTTAATTAACCGGATTGCAATGGCCTTAAAGCCGTGGAAATTGATAATTTGAATTTGAATGTTTAGCTGATAAGAATATCCGTTATTGCCCTGATAATCCCCTGGGTATCAAAACCGCATTCGTGATGCAGCTCAGCAACAGAGCCCTGTTCAATAAAATGATCGGGAATCCCGAGCCTTGAAACACGGGCCGCATATCCGTAATCGGCCATGAATTCAAGTACTGCAGAACCCATACCTCCCATCACCGAACCATCTTCAACTGTGACAATTTTTTTGAATTTTCCGAAAATCTCATGAAGCAACACAGCATCCAATGGTTTCAGGAACCTCAGATCATAATGAGCCGCCGAACGACCGGTCTTTTCAAGCGCAGCGCATGCTTCCACAGCATAATTCCCGACATGCCCCAGGGTTATGATGGCAGCATCCCGGCCATCGCGGATCATGCGTCCTTTCCCGATTTCCATTTGTACCATCTCCGTTTTCCACCTGGGCATCACACCACGTCCCTTGGGATAACGAATTGCAAACGGGCCCATTCCTTCCAGCTGGGAGGTGTACATCATATTCCTTAGTTCCTCCTCATTCATCGGCGACGACACGATCATGTTGGGGATGCATCGCAGATATGCCAGGTCATACGCCCCATGATGGGTGGCCCCATCCTCCCCTACCAATCCGCCACGATCAAGGCAAAAAACAACATGCAATTTCTGAAGCGCCACATCATGAATGATCTGGTCGTAACCCCGCTGCATAAAAGTTGAATAAATATTACAGAATGGAATATATCCTGAGGCAGCCATTCCCGCCGAAAAAGTAACTGCATGCTGTTCGGCAATGCCCACATCAAAGGTGCGGTCGGGCATTTTCGCCATCATCAGGTTAAGCGAACACCCGGTCGACATGGCTGGTGTAATTCCGACAATTTTCGGGTTTGATTCGGCAAGTTCAATGATCGTGCGGCCAAAAACCGTCTGGTATTTGGGAGCCAGCCCATGGCATTTATCCTCCCTGATGGCACCGGTGTTTTTATCAAATACACCCGGAGCATGATATACCGTCTGATCCTTCTCGGCCTTTTCAAACCCCTTGCCTTTTACCGTATGAATATGAAGCAGCTTCGGACCTTTGATGTCATTCATGTCGCGGAGCAACTTCACGAGACGGATCACATCATTGCCATCTACCGGGCCAAAATAACGAAAGTTGAAAGCTTCGAACAGGTTGCCGCTTTTCAGCAGGGTTGTTTTCAGTGCATTTCCCAGTTGTTTGACGATCGCCCTGGAGTTTTGGCCGTATTTTGTACCTCCGCCCATCATCAGCCAGACTTTGTCACGGAATTTATTGTATGTGCGGGAAGTAACAATATCGGCAAGATAATCTTTGATCGCCCCTACATTCTTATCAATTGCTATCTGGTTATCGTTCAGGATTACCATGAGATTGGCATTTGAGACCCCGGCATTGTTCAGCGCTTCCATAGCCATGCCCCCTGTCATTGCCCCGTCGCCGATGATGGCAACATGATGACGTTCGGTCTGACCACTCAATTTGGCTGCAACAGCCATCCCCAGGGCAGCTGAAATGGATGTCGAGGAATGTCCCACCCCGAATGCATCATACGGGCTCTCCGACATCTTCGGAAATCCACTGATCCCTTTGTAGGTCCGTATGGTTTCAAAACGTTCCTTCCGGCCGGTAAGGATCTTATGGGCATAAGCCTGGTGCCCGACATCCCAGATGATCTTATCGAAGGGGGCATTGTAAACATATTGGAGCGCAACGGCAAGTTCAACTGCTCCAAGGCTTGCTCCAAGATGACCAGGATTCTCTGACATTACTTCAATGATAAACCTCCTGATCTCGTCACATACCTGTGGAAGGTCCTCCAGCCTGATTTTTTTCAGATCCTCGGGGAGATTTATCTGGGTCAACAGCGGACCGGTAAAAGGGGGCATTTTCCAGTGTTTTTTTAGGTTGGCAAAGGTACGAAAGAAAAATGGCATAAAGCGTGAAACGTGACGCGTGACGTGTGACGCGTGACAAATCAAAAAGGCTACTTTGAAAGGCTGGTTGTTATAGCAATCCCAACTCCAGAAGGGCCGATTCAGAAAGCATCTCCTTATCCCAGGGAGGTTCGAAAGTGAGTTCAACCTTAACGGTGCCAACACCCTCAACCAACTTTACAGCATCCTGAACCTGTAATGGCATATCTTCAGCAACCGGACAATTCGGGGTGGTCAACGTCATGAGAATAGCTACATCGTTGGTTTGTTCATTAATCTTCAGGTTGTAAATCAGTCCAAGGTCATAAATGTTGACCGGGATTTCCGGATCGAAAACAGACCTGAGCGCAGCGATTATTTTGGCCTCAAAGGGGCTATGATGGGTTTGAGTGGAAGAGTCCATGATTTTTTTTACAAAGATAAAGCTATTCCTGTAAATGAATGAGATTGAATTCCATCCTTCCGGACATTGAGGTTATTCCCGGAAAATAATCTGAAGCCTGCCAGTTCCTGTTCTTTTACTGCAATGCATTTAAATTTCTACAAATGAGCCTTTTACGATTAATTTCCTTTGATAATCTGGTTAAACACAGTCGCCTAAGCAATATATTCTGAGTGTTTGAGTTCGGTTTTATTTGCAAACTCAATCAGCCAAAGTATAGTTGTTAAAATTTCTGTGAGGTTGGAGAGAAGTGAGAGGATTTATTAATTTTACACATTAACATCAGTTAAATCGATAAAAACAATGAAAACAAAAATTGGAATTTTAGGATCAGGCGTGGTCGCCCAGGTATTGGGGACCGGGTTCCTGAAGCATGGATATGATGTGATGCTGGGCACACGCGATATATCAAAACTTGAAGAATGGCAGAAAGCCGGGAACGGGAAAGTTGGCAGTTTCAGCCAGGCTGCTGCTTTCGGGAAAATCATTGTGCTTGCCTCCAAGGGAACAGCTGCTGCATCGGCATTGCAAATGGCAGGCCTCGCTAATCTTGAGGGTAAAATCGTCATTGACACAACCAATCCCATCGCTGATGTGCCTCCTGTTAATGGTGTTCTTCAATATTTTACCAGTCTGGGCGACTCTCAGATGGAGAAGCTTCAGTCGCTTTTTCCAGGTGCGCGGTTTGTTAAGGCCTTTAACAGCATTGGCAATAATTTCATGATCAATCCCGATTTTGGCGGGATAAAACCTACCATGTTCATTTGCGGAAATGATGGTGAAGCAAAAAAACAGGTAACTGCAATCCTTGACCAGTTTGGCTGGGAAACTGAAGATATGGGTGCTGCAGAAGCAGCCAGGGCAATTGAACCCCTTTGCATATTATGGTGTATCCCTGGATTTCTCAGGAACGAATGGGGGCATGCGTTTAAATTATTGAAGAAATAGCCCTGAAAACGTGACGCGGGACACGTGACGCGGGACATGTGATGAATCACACTTGACACTGGGAACCGGGAACCATTGTGAGGAATTTCTTGTTACGATCCCATCTTCATTTTAAAAACAGTTGCGTACAATTTCATCTGTTTGATCATCGAACTGAGCCCATTGCTTCTGGTAGGAGAAAGATGTTCACGAAGGCCGATCTGATCAACAAATGCAAGGTCGGCCTGTATGATGGAATCCGGGGATTGACCTGATAAAACACGAATCAGCAGGCTGACTATCCCTTTGGTAATGATGGCATCACTATCGGCTGTAAAAAATACAAGTCCCTCCCTGAAAGCTGCATGCAGCCACACCTTCGACTGGCATCCGCTTATGATAAACTGATCGGTCTTGTATTTTTCATCGATCAGGGGAAGGCTTTTCCCAAGATCAATCAGGTAGTTATACTTATCCATCCAGTCTTCAAACATCGTAAACTCGGACTGTATTTCATTTTCAATTTCGGGGATGGTCATAGCTGGAGGGTTTAATTGGCAAAGGTAGGGAAAAAGCGGACAGGCGGACAGGCGGACAGGCGGACAGCAGGTTTTACCTTTCCCTGTTTTTGTGGATTAAACAATAAAATTCATGAAGACACATAAAGATCTTGAGGTATGGAAAGGCAGCATGACAATGGTCAAGGCGGTTTATTCACTAACTTCCAGTTTCCCAAAGACTGAAATTTTTAGTCTGACCGATCAAATCAGGAGATCGGCAGTATCTGTTCCAGCAAATATCAGCAAAGGTTCCGCGCGAAGAAACACAAAAGAATTCAGATACTTCCTGCGGATATCCTCCGGAAGCCTCACAGAACTGGAGACTTTGTTGATTCTTGCAAAGGACCTTGAATATCTGTCGGCGGAAAATTTCAAGATTCTGTTCGGGAAAATTAAAATATTAACTGTCCAAATCGATCACCTGATTAAATCGCTGGAGGGAAAAATTCAAAACCATACAAACATTCATTAACTCCTGTCTCTCGACCGCCCGTTCGCCCGTTCGCCCGTCCACCCGTCCGCCTGACCGCCTGACCACCTGTCCACCCGTCCGCTCGTCCGCCTGTCCGCCCAATTGTTAAAAAATCATAAATTATACTACCTTGTATTGCATAGTACTAAACATTACACTACATTTGCCGGATGAATACAGAAAATCAAAACGCACAAATGCGCAAAGGAGTTCTTGAACTCTGTATCCTTGCCATCATTGCTGAGCAGGACGCATATGCATCGGATATCATCACGAAGCTGAAGGAGGCCAGACTTATCGTAGTTGAAGGGACCCTTTACCCTTTATTGACCAGGCTTAAAAATGAGGGACTCACCATTTACCGTTGGGAAGAGTCCAAATCCGGACCACCGCGAAAATATCATCAAATCACTGAACAGGGGATTCAGTCACTGACAGAGCTCAGGAATGACTGGCAGGAATTGTTAGCCTCAGTTGGTAAAATAATCGGGACCAGTAAATAATTAATCCACCCTGTCGGGGTGTACTACCCTGACAGGGTTAAAATAATAACAATGAAAAAAACCTTAACAATAAATTTGGGTGGCATCGTTTTTCATATCGATGAAGACGCCTACCTTTTGCTGAATCAATACCTTGACCTGTTGTCCAGGCATTTCAGGGTGCAGGAAGGGTCACAGGATATTCTGAATGATATTGAAGCCCGGATCGCCGAAATCCTGGGAGAGAAGTGCTCAGAAACAAAACAGGTAATCACTTTGGAAGATGTGCAGGAGGTCATTGGCATCATGGGCCAGCCTGTTGAGATAGACCAGGAGGAGGCCCCGAAGCAGAAGTGGGATATGGCTGATGGCGAAAAGGGAGATAAGCGGTTTTTTCGTAATCCGGATGAAAAGATCCTCGCCGGGGTATGTTCAGGTATCGCGGCCTATTTTCATCTCGACCCGGTATGGGTCAGGCTGATATTCATTATTTTCATATTAGCCGGCGGATCGGGGATTCTTTTATACCTGGTTCTGTGGTTTGTCATCCCTGTAGCCCAGTCAACTTCGGACAAACTTGAAATGCGTGGTGAAAAAATCAACATCACCAACATTGAAAAATCAATTCGGGAAGAACTTTCGGCAATAAGCGGTAAAATTGGCAGCATGGCTAACGAATCGGCTACCTCGCTCAGACGGGCAGGTTCAGGGTCGGGTTCCTTTTTCGAAGTAATTGGAAAGAGTTTAGCGGATGTATTCAAATTTATCGGGAAAGGGTTGCTCATCCTTATCGGAATCCTGCTTGTCATCGTGGGCTTTTCAATGGTCCTCGCCCTGATTGCCTATACATTTGGCTGGACCGGAGGAATTTATACTGACAACGAAATCACCGTCATGGCCTTCCCTGCCCTGGCCAGACTATTACTTGGATGCAACATTCCGGTTGTCTATTTGCAGGTGATGGTACTGATGGTATTCGGGATCCCATTTTTAATGCTTTTTTATAACGGCTTGCGGATGATGTTCAGGTTCGAACGCATTCCTCATCTCGGGCTTACCATGTTCAATATCTGGGTAATTGGAATTTTCTTCCTTGCCTGGTCGGGATTGAAAATTTACAACCTGTACAAAGTCGATGAAGAGAAACAAATCGAAATTGCACTTGAAGAGCCTGACACCGACACCCTGCATGTAATCCTGATGGCTGATGATCCCGGCATGAAATACCTGCGCTATGAAAAATATGATATCCTTGGCGACTGGAAAACAGTGATAAGCGAAGATAAGGAACTGTTTCTCGTACCAGGAATCCAGATAGAGGAATCCGATGACAGCCTTTTTTCAATTTCGCAGGTTACCATGGCCCGGGGTAAATCGCGGCTGGAGGCACTGCAGCACCTGGCAGGCATCCGTTTCCAGTCAGCTACCTCAGGATCCACCTTGAGAATTAGTCCTTTTGCACGACTTCCAAAGGAAGAATGCTGGCGCGGCCAGGCTGTCAACCTGGTTATAAACGTTCCCAAAGGCAAATTCGTCCGGTTCGATAAGCAGATACGGGACCTGAATCCATTTTGGTACTGGCTTTCAAATTCAGCGGAGGAAACGACATTTCAGATGACTGAGAATGGTTTCGAGATAAACCAGGGGAAGGATTATATCAACGCAAAAGGGGATTCAGCGGCAACGGATACAGTCCGGCCCTGACAGGGTATCGTCAGGAAAACATTTGTTTGACTCTCATTACCGCTTCAGCCAGTTTATCAATCTCTTCAAAGGTGTTGTAAAAGGCAAAGGAAGCACGCACCGTGCCCGGGATTTTCAGAAAATCGATCAACGGCATGGCACAATGATGACCCGTTCTCACCGCGACACCCATTTTATCGATGATCATTCCGGCATCATAGGGATGGATATCGCCGATGAGGAAAGAAACCAGGCTTGCTTTGTGCACTGATGTGCCAAATAATGTTACGCCTTCAATTCCTGAGAGTTTATCGGTGGCATAGGCAAGCAGTTCATTTTCGTAAGCAGCTATTTCGGCCATGCCAAGATTTTTAAGGTACTGAATGGCAGCCCTTAGCCCCATTACACCTTCGACATTCGGCGTCCCGGCTTCAAACTTGAAGGGTAATTCATTGAAGGTTGTCCGGTCAATATACACATCTTTGATCATCTCTCCGCCAAGCTGATAGGGAGGCAACGCTTCAAGGAACTTCTCTTTCCCGTATAGCACACCTGTTCCCATGGGGGCATACATCTTATGACCTGAAAAACAGTAAAAATCACAATCGAGCTCCTGCATGTCCACCGGCAGGTGTGATACCCCCTGGGCCCCGTCCAGTAAAACAGGAATGTCGTGCTGATGCGCAATGGCAACGATCTCCTTTACGGGATTTATGGTTCCCAGAACATTTGAAACATGGGTCAGGGCGATGAGCCGGGTCTTTTCATTCATCATGCCTCTCATCTCATCAAGATCCAGATCTCCTTTTTCATCAATGCCGGCAATGCGCAGTTTTGCACCTCGTTCCATGCACATCTGCTGCCAGGGAACAAAATTAGAGTGGTGCTCCATAATGGTCGTAATCACCTCATCCCCTTCGTGTATGTACCTTTTACCAAATGAACCGGCCACCAGGTTCAGGGATTCGGTGGCGCCTTTGGTAAAGATGATCTCATGGGTGTTTCTGGCATTGATAAACTCACAAACCTCCTTGCGGGTCTCTTCATAGGCTTCTGTCGCTTTAACGCTGAGATAATGTACGCCCCGATGGATGTTGCAGTTGTCCCTTTCGTAATAGGTACATATGGCATCGATGACCTGCCTGGGTTTCTGGGTAGAGGCGGCATTATCAAAATAGACCAACGGCCGTTTATAAATCTGTTGCTGCAGGATGGGAAAATCTTCACGGATTTTATTGATATCTATTGACATGGATTAAAGGTAAAATGAAAAATTTCAAGGGGACTACCTGACCTTAAAAAAGATTTGCTTCAAATATCAGCGCTTACGATGCAAAGGTAAGAAGTATCCGTAATAAGAGATGCTTCTTGTGCCGGCAGTTGTGCAAGGCTAATCAGGTCTTTTCAGCACCGTGATATTTGTGCCCGACTGCGGCCTGTATCGCAAAGCTTCTTCATTCCATACATAATTAGTGAATCCATCAATGGAAATATCTGCGATACAAGTTGGCAGATACCTGTTTTCACGGATATAAGAGTCGATCCATCTGAAAACAGTATCACTGACGCCCTTCTCAGGCAGCCATGAAAAAGGACATGAAACAAAAACTACAAATTTGGGTTTTGCCTTTTCAATAGCGCGAAACATGTCCTCCTGCAAATTTTTAACAAATTTATGATCAAAAACCAGATCATACATATAGATATATCCACTGGCAGCTTGCCGCTTTGAATAGAAATAGATTTGTGGTTCAGAACCAAAAACACAAATTTTATCCTTTTCTGTTGTGTTTTCCTGCAGGTATTTTGCTATCGGGAGCGATTCAGTAAATGGATTTCCCGCGTAGATTTTCTTGCATAACACCACCGGATCACTTGTAAAATAATATTCTTTATTACTTGCCAGGGTGTTGGCAAATAAAAGAAAAAACACAAAGCCTGAAACATAGGTGATGAAGCCAAAAGATTTTTGAATCTTCTTATTGAGCAAATCAAGAACCAACCCACACAGAATTCCAATTACCGGCAGTAATGGAATAAAATAGTGAGATCTGAAATAAAAACCAGGAACAACCGTCAGGAATGAAAAAAACAGGAAAACTCCTATGAAAATCCTGCTCCTGACTTTGTCAGGGTAAAAAAATAAACTTAGCGCTCCTAACGCAGCTCCAATCCATAACCCCATTGAAGACTTTACAATTGGAATAAAGTTCATTGTGAAATAGTTCCAGGCCTCCGAAACCGGGACTCTTGAAGCATAAACACCGGGATAGGTCATTGTCCAGAACCAGAATTTTTCGAAAACGCCTGAAATATACATGATTAAAAAAACCAGGCCAAGGGGAATACAAAATCCGACGATATAGCAGGCGAATCGCAAAATGCCTGAAACAATCATTTTCGGGGTTGATAAAAAGAACAGGAGGATCATTACGCATCCAAAAAGAGTAAAAAAAATACCCGATTGCTTCATCAGAAATGCCATCCCCATCATAACCCCTGAAAGCAAATAAAAGTGGAGTTTATTCTTCTCAAAAGCCAGGATTAGCAAATAGACCCCTGCAAGCATGAAAAAAGTGACGAAATGTGTTGCATGTGCCGCTTGCCCAAGCATGGCAGGGCTACATCCAAGAACTCCGAATGATGCGGCGGCCAGAATTGCCACAAAATCATTAAAGAGTTTTTTTGCAATAAGAAAGAGAAAAACAATTGATCCAAGGTTTAGAAACAATAGCCCCAAATGTATGCCTACCGTCGTTTGCCCGAACAGAAACATGATAAGTGCATAACTATAATAGGTTCCCGGCAATTTCAGGTTATAGGCAAGACTGTAAGGTGGAAAACCCTGCAGGATCAACTGCCCGAAGTAGGCATATTCACCCTCATCCCGTTCTAATGGAAATGACAATAACCGGATTCGGATATAACCGATAAATAAAAGAATCAATCCAAGAAAAATAATCGTGACTGTACCCGGTTTTACTTTTGGAATTGGCTTTGATGCCTGTTTCACCTGCTTTTTGTCCTGAGGTTTCTTTATCTTTCCCATTTTGACCAAGATGTATTTGCTAAAAATTTTTTAGATGCGATCAACACGCCAAAAATTGAATCCAAAATGTAAATGTAAATAATTATTTCTGATAAAACCAGGAGGAAAAACTGGCAAACCAGTAATTTGATTAGAAACAAGTTACCGGTTTATAATGTAAATAACTCCCGATAGAGGCTAAGTGGGGATCGAATGCATATCTTTTTTAATATTGCCCGAATTAACTAATTTTGCTTAAAATACCATAATAATTGTATTCATGGATGCAAATTAAAGCTGACAGTCCCTCATGATCCACAAAATGAAAGTCATTGTTGTCATGCCTGCCTACAATGCAGAAAAAACCCTCAGGCAAACAATTTCTGAAGTTCCCATGGATATCGTCGACGGAATTGTACTGGTCGATGATGCAAGTACCGATAACACATATCAGCTTGCGCATTCCATGCCAATTACAAAGATAATCAGGCATGATAAAAATAAGGGATACGGAGGGAACCAGAAGACCTGTTACGACACCGCGCTCGGGTTAGGGGCCGATATTGTAATTATGCTTCATCCTGATTATCAGTACACTCCAAGATTAATTCCAGCCATGGCCCATCTGATCGCCAGTGGTCTTTACCCAGTGGTAATCGGTTCGCGTATTTTAGGAAAAGGCGCATTGAAAGGACATATGCCTCTGTACAAGTACTTTTCAAACCGGATGCTTTCATTTATTCAGAATTTATTGATGAATGAAAAACTCTCTGAATATCATTCGGGTTACCGTGCTTTTTCAAGAACTGTACTTGAATCGATCAACTATAAGGCAAACTCGGATGATTTTGTGTTTGATAACCAGATGCTTTCACAAATACTGTACGCGGGGTTTGAAATTGCAGAGATCACCTGTCCGACCAAGTACTTTCCTGAAGGATCATCCATAAATTTCAAACGAAGTATTGCTTACGGATTTGGAGTACTTCAAACATCCATACGTCACCTCCTTCAGAAAAACAACATGGCGAACTTTAAAATCTACCGGAAACCATAAATGAAGAATTGCTGATGAGAATAAACAAACCGCTGATTTCTGGAATGATATTTTTTCTGTTTGCATTGTCAGTTATTTCCTTTTCGGGGATAAAATTTAACTTATTTCCCACGCAGGAGGTCGACTTGAGCAACAATGCCGACTTTGGCCAGGTACTTCCCGGCAATGTTTTTATCCAGGAAATCACGATGAAAAAGGACTATCTGGCGCAGATTGATCTTTACATCGGCCGGATCAACAATGATGGAATCAACGAAACCGTTATGCTGATTGTTGATGAGTCGGGGCAGATTCTTTTTTCCAGACGGTTTTCTTCCCGTGAGATCGTTAAAGCCGATTATTACCCATTTAAATTGAAGAAGCCCATTGAGATCGGAAAGGGCAAAAAAGTATTGGTATGCCTGAGTTCTGTTGATGGTAGTCCCGCGAACTATATTACCATTCCACTGAATAAGAAAAGCGCTTTTGGTGTTTTCTCGGTAGCGCGCATTCAGAACGACGACTTAATTTCGACCATTTCCAATCCAAAGGAAATCACGCACCTGGAGGGCAGTATCGGCGTTAAAACACATGAAACCAATCATCCCTTGTTTACCTTTTCATTTTTTCTTTTTCTGATTGTGGCCGTCATCATTACAACAATAATAATTTTCATCAAACAAATCAAACAATTATTATTACCCCTCAGGTTATACCCCGAATATGCCTTCCTTGTAATTGCGACTGTTTTCGGAGCAATATTTCTTTATATTACACCTCCTTTTCAAACGCCCGATGAACCTGCTCACTTTTATCGTTCCTACCAGATTTCAGAATTAAATTTTTCAAGCAAACCCTATGAGGCTCCTAAATCACTTCAAACCATTACTGCACCCGGTGAAAGGATGAAGTTTAAATCATGGGAAAAGACGAGTAAAGCTGAGATTCTTGCCCTGGCGAATGTTAAACTGGAATCCGGAGTCAGATCCCAGGTTGAAGCTCTCAGTTTCACCATCCCCTACCTTCCCCAGGCTTTGGGAATTGCAGTGTCACGGATTTTCACCGACTCACCAATCTGGTTTTTATATGCCAGCCGGCTTTTTAATCTCCTGGCTGCCATTGGACTGGTCTTTCTTGCCATCAAAATTACTCCGGTTCAAAAATGGCTGTTTTTTTTGCTGGGTGTGATGCCCATGACAGTCTCTCAAATGGCCTCGGCATCCTATGATGCTTCAACGATCAGCCTTTCATTCCTGCTCTTTGCTTTTATCCTGCGGCTGGCATTCAGCCAACAATCGACCATTCCCCGCAAAGCCCTTTTCATCCTGTTTTTACTCACCCTGCTATTATCGTTTTGTAAACTTCCCTATTTCCTTATTCTGCTGGTATTTCTGATTATTCCTGTTTCAAAAATCGGATCGATAAAGAGGTTTGCGATTATATTTGCCGGGCTGCTACTTTCTGCTATCCTGGTCTCGCAGTTCTGGTCGTCGGCGATTGGGGCCTTGCAGTCGCTCTTTATTTCAAATGCCCATGCGATGACATTTACACCCAACCCCGCTGAAATAACAGATTTAAATCTTACTCCAATTCTTTCAGATAAGGAACCAGGCACCAGTCAAACTGAGACAAAAACCGTTGGCGGCGCTTCGGATCAAAAACCGCAGCCAAACCAGGCACCATCTGGAAACCAGCAAATTGCGAACACTTCACCTCCACCTCCTGCTGAAAGCCCTTTCAATGCCACCGCACAGAAAAAGTTCATTTTCGACAATCCTGTCCGATTTCTCGGGATCCTGGTCAATTCTATCACAAAATACTTCGGGCTCTACATGACCAGTTTTGTAGGACTTTTTGGATTTAATGACACCGGGTTGCCCGATTCAATCGTTTATCTGTTTATTACGATCCTGTTGTTGGTTGCGCTGATAAATCCCGCAAGCACGATACGGATTGGCATCGCCAGGAAATTTATTTTGCTGACCATTTTTATTTCCTCTGTTCTCCTGATAGAAACAGGTTTATATCTTTACAGCAATATTGTCGGGGTTCCCTATATCGTTGGTGTTCAGGGAAGGTATTTCATCCCTTTAGCCCCTTTGTTTTTTATTCTTTTTTATCAGCAGGCAGTTACCGGATATTTTGATAAGACCGTCACAAAAGCCCCGGTAAAACCAATAAAGGGCAAAGCAGCCACAGCAATGAGTAAACCATCTGGAATTCAAAATGTCTCCGTTTTCCAAAGTCATCTTTTACCCTGGGTGATTATCTCCTTTGCCCTGTTTACGCTCACTTATTCTATCATCATGATCATTAACCGGTTTTATATTGTCACATGTTAGTAAATAGAAAGCTATCAACCTTGTACCCATGAGCCAGCTATCAGTCATTATTCCGGTGTTTAATGAATCAGGCAGCCTCACCACGTTAATGCCCGGGATTATTCAATATTGCTGTGAAAAGAGCTGGAACATCATTATTGTCAATGATGGTTCAAATGATGGTTCAAGAGAAATACTTCAGCAATTTGCGACCATTGACCAGGTAACAATACTTAATCACAAACTGAACAAAGGTTACGGCGCGGCTCTGAAAACCGGTCTTGCAATGTGCGATACCGAATATGCCATTACGTTTGATGCAGACGGTCAGCATGCTACGAACGATATTGACCGGTTGTTTGATATGATTGTCACCCGGGATGCCGATTTGGTTGTGGGGTCAAGAAAAGGTGCCAAATCAGGGTCATGGTACCGGGGAATAGGAAAGAGTTTAATTCGTGCCCTCGCCAAGGTACTCATGACCGTTCCGATTTATGATCTCAATTCGGGAATGAAGATATACAGGACTGATCTTGTTAAAAAATACCTGAATCTTGTCCCTGATACCATGGCTTTCAGCGATATAATGACCCTGGTTTTTATCAATAACCGTCACCTGGTTCTTGAAGAATCTATATCGGTGCAGAAGCGAAGGCATGGAAAAAGCGCCATTGGCATTGAAACAGCTTTTCAAACCATCATGGAGGTTATCCATATCGTGATTCTCTTCAATCCTATGAAAATTTTCCTGCCATTGGCTTTGCTTTGCATTTTTGTCACCGGATTATGGGGTGTTCCACTGCTAATTCAGGGCCGGGGGGTAAGTATGGGAAGCCTTCTCGGAATAATTACCGGAATATTGCTTTTCCTGCTGGGTTTGATTGCAGAGCAACTTTCGCTGATCCGGCGAAATCAGGATCACTGACCCATTTATTCATCTGGCAATTCAAAAGTGAAATCCGGCAGTTCGAATTTTCAGAAATGCATCCTGAACCGGTCAGTCTGATTCAGGATTTCCGGTTCCTCAGCTGCGCGATGAGCCAGTACCCGTAAATGGTCGTGTACATAAAAATGCGATGGAGAAACAAATAAACCCGGCGCTTATCATATTTCTCATGAATATGATACTGCTCGATGAACTGTTCCCGGGAATTCCGGTTGCTTTTTGAGTGCATATGAACCCTGAAACCTGCCAGGTAATCGGGAACAATTCCCGGGTGGTAATCCCTGGCGAACCTGAGCCACAGATCATAGTCCATAGCAAAAGGAAGACCGGTCGCCAAAGGTCCGACTTTATTAAATGCGCTTTTTCTGAAAAACACAGCTGGCTGGGAAATACAGTTTTCGATCAACAGGCTTTCTTTCGTAAATTTCCGAATTCTGAAATCCTTATATTTAGTCAGCCATTTCCGGATTTCCTTGTCCTCTTCGTCAATAATTTTGCATTTTCCATACAACCACTGGCATTCAGGATGTTCATCAAAGTAATGAATAACTTTTTGCAATGCCCCGGGAGCATAGACATCATCGGAATTCAGCCACCCGATAATTTCGCCTGTAGCCATGGCAATTCCCTTGTTAATGGCATCGGCCTGCCCGTTATCAGGCTCTGAGATCCATTTTATCCGGCCTGTGTACTTTTGAAGAATAGTGTGTGTGTCATCGTTTGAGGCTCCGTCGATCACAATATATTCCTTAAAAAGAACCTCCTCCTGTTCCAATACACTCCTGATGGTTCTTTCAATAAATGATGCCTGGTTTAACGAGGGGGTGATGACAGATATTTTGTGAGATTCAGGCATTGAAGCTGGATTATCTTTTGTACAAAAAAAGGATACTGTTCTCTGGTGTAAAAATATGGTATTTAACCCCTTGATGCATCAAATCCTCACTCTTCACTGTAGAAACAATACAATCAATTTCAATTCGTGAGACAGGAGTATCTCTGCTAATATTTTCAACATCAATGTGAACAGCACGTAAAGGTTGATTAAAACCATCGACAAACAAAGGATATTCCCAGTCGTCTATACCTAATTTCAATCCAATATTTTTATAATCCTTTGCCTTAATATAATCGTGTATTGTCTGATAGTCGGAAAAAACAATGTTCCTGTTAGCAAAATATTTTTTAAACCGGCCATCTGTCAGCTTAATATCGGCCGTATAAGGTGTCATCCTGTAAAGCGGCCTCGAATAATTGAATGTTATAACCAATAATGCATAAAAAGAGATCAAGAGGAAAATTACAAAGAAAATTTTCTTGGGTATGAATGTAAGCAGGAAATATGCCATGACCGGGGTGATCAGGATAAACAGGGGCGTATGCAAACGGCAATGCCATGGCTGCCATTTCAGATAGAAACAAAAAAGCAGGAACATCAGAATTATCAAAAGAAAATAGGATAAAATCTCTTTTTTTGCCTTTCGCGGAAACAATAAGCATGCTATAAAAATAACCAGGATCAGGGATACCTGTAAAATGTTGGCGCCATAGTCTTCGTGTGTTCCGTACGGATTGACTTTGAAATCTTTATAATAAGCGAAGGTGGTTCCAGGATTCTCAGGGTCTATCCTCATCCAACGATGAGCCATCCTGACAGTATTTTCAGCTAGCTCCGAAAAAACCGGAACTCCATAGTGGAGTGCAGCATTCCTGGTGATATTTGAAATTAATGCCGACGGTGTATGCTCCTCGTTGGCATATAACCGGTTGTCCGACTGCGTCGTTCCCAGGATGTTGCCCGATAGCATGCAATTACGATAAAAAAAACCGCAATTGATCATCAATACAGTTAAAATAAGAATTAGAAATTTATAAACCCATCCCCATTGCCTCCTCTTTAATTCCCGGAGTAAAACTGCGAGAGCAAATACAAGTACAACCGGCGCCAGAAATATAAACGCTGTTGCTTTTGTCAGGATGGCTAACCCGATCGACAAGCCAAGAAATAAAAATTGACCAGGAAACCCTTTTTTATAACAGGTAAAACAATAATACACGGAAGAGGCAATGAAGTAAGAAAGAACCACGTCATTCTGCGTGCCCGACGACTGCAGGATAACCTCGGGAATAGTTATAACAAGCAGAAGTGTCAGTAATTGCTGATATGCCGGCAGTCCCAATTCCCGGGCAATTCCTGCCATAATATACAGAATTGAAACCAGGAAAAAAAGCTGAACAAAATTGGCCCAAATATCAGTTTTTGACAGGATACATATCTGGCTGATAAAAAATTCAGCAAACGGAGGCTGATATAATTGCCTTATGATACTGGTCGGATAATAATTTACATTATTGTTTTGCACCCAGTGTACAATCCGTGCCATGTGGTAGGTCATCGAGTCCCAGTTGTTTGGCGGGTAAATCAGTCCCTGAAATAATAATCCGGATAACAGTAAAATGATTATCATCCAAAACAGCCGTTCCATTCGATTGGAATTTCGTATTTTTTGGAGTACTGTGAAATTTAATAATTCAATTTGCAGATGTTTGTACCTTATGGAAATAAAAACCAGTGAACTTATATTGAACATTGTCCAGAAAAGGGTTAATCCATTAAACGAATAAAGATTCAAAAGACTCAGTATCTCGGTGGAAAAAACGATCATAAGAGAAAAAATCAATACAGCCCTGTTGAATCGATCATACAGGTCAACATGACGGGGTAACAACCTTAAACCTGAGTAGATGAATATGAATGCAAGCGGGAGTAAGATTAAGGTCATGGGTTCCCGGTATCAATCCAGTTCAACAATTCCATTCTGATCGTTTGCCATTTTTTAAAACCCGATCGACAATCAACTCTGGCCTGACCGGCAAGGTAAGCGGCCTGGGTAAAATCAAGGGGTTTCAGATCACGAATATCATATAATAGCCCGTTCCTGGCATGGGTAATATATTCGTTCATAGCTGGATGATCAGGAGATACAACCACTTTACCCATTGTCATGGCTTCGATCACCGGCATCCCGATTCCTTCATACAGTCGGGGTGTAAAAAAAATATTGGCTCGTGACAAAACCTTTAAATAATCCTCCCTGTTGTCAAACCACCGGGTAATGGTAATATGATATTTCAGCATCTCCTCTTCAGTTGGCAACACTTCGCGGTACCAGATCGGATCCAGCGCCAGGTGCAGGTGAAAACTGGTGAAATCAGATCCTTCGATGAGCTGCCGGATATGATCCCATGTGATGTCGTTTGTGCGTTGCCAGAAAAAGCCCCTCAATTCCGTAAAAGAATCCTGGTGGTAAGGCAGCGAATTGGGATCAATATAAAACTGAACCTGCTTTGATTGAATTCCAAGATGAATGAACCTTTGATGCAGCTCATTACAAAAGGAGATAAACCGGAAATCCCGGTATCGTAAAAACAACTTGTCGGGATCGGCATGGATATCATCATACATGGGAACGATCAGGATGTTTTTACAATTGAGTTTTTTCAGCTTTTCAGGATCATGATAGATCATGATCTGCCAGAGGATGAGGATGTCGAATTTCTCTTTATTGACCGTGTGAATTGAGGGGAATTTTCCACCGTTCCATTGGCTGTCCCACAGCACCTTCACGGAGCCCAGTTGTCTTAACAGGTTTACAAAAAAGGTTGGAGAAGCGGTTTTATAATGATAGGAATGGTCGATAAACCCGATTTTTTTATTACCAGCCGGATTGACAGGTTGATAAAAAGTATCGGGGAACCGCACAGCCGAGGCACTTCCGTTGACGCTTCTGATAATTCGCAGCACCCTGGCAATCAAAAGTTTTAATTTATAGGTCCTCAAAAATTCCATTTTGATCCGAACCAACCGCATTATCGGGGTAAAGGGATAGAACAGGATGAATAGAATTTTTTTCATTTACTTATTCTTGGATTATATGATGATGGTAAACAAATTTAAGCATTGAATGGAGAATAGCCGCAGGCAAATAACGATAAACCCATTCAGTAACTTTTGCCTGGCAAATAAACCTCTTATGAAATCCTTTTTCTTTTGGGGTCAGTGTACGTTTAGCGCCCAGGATTTCCATGTTCGACCGGGCCGATTTAACCATATTCAGGTTGGAGGTGCCACGTGTATCAAATACAGCAATGGTTATGGGGACATACCGGAAGCTTTTCCCGGTTTTAAACAATCTGTATGTCAATTCATAGTCGGCGCTGAAATACGATCCGGGCCTGTAGGCCATGTTTTTTATCAGGCTGGCGCGGAAGAACATTGCCTGGTGACAACAGACCATCCCTTTCCAAAGATCTTTAACAGGGAGGGCTTTACGCATGGCTTTAAATGTTTTATAATTTGCGATGCTGTCCCCATAAACAACCCCGGCATCTTCAACCTCATGTTTGAAAACATCAGCTAAAACCATGCTGTTGTAAAAAGTATCTCCGGCATTCATAAAATTCACCCACTCCCCTTTTGCCAGTGCCAGTCCTTTATTCATGGCATCATATATTCCCTGGTCAGGTTCGCTGATCCAATAAGCAATATGTTCAGAAAAAGACTTGATCACCTCCACCGTCCCATCGGTCGATCCGCCATCTATCACGATGATTTCAAGGTCAGGGTAATCCTGCCCGGTGATGCTTTCGAGGGTTTTATTAAGGTTACGTGCCACATTCAGGGTGACGGTGATGACTGATATTTTGGGAGTTCTGAATTTCATTGGGTTAATTATTCATGAATGTCAGCTAGCAGCCGGCAATCGTATTACCTGGCATTATTTATTATAGAAAACTTCTTCAGAACCTCTTTAATCGCAATCAGGTACCTGGTGCCCCATTCAAGATCGGGTTCAAGATAATTTCCTTCAGCCCATTCATTCCATGACTTAATAAATATCATTTTATGATCATTCCGCTGCTCCATTACGAATTTGACTGTATCTTCAAAATGTTTTTTAAACAATTCGGGAGTCGATTTGTGAAAGACCCAGCCCTTTGTACCTAACCTGGGTGTTGTATCCCAGTTTGGAACTATAGTCGGAATAAAAGTGTCGTTGGGAAAATCCCTGAAATGATAACCGGATGCAAGGCTTTTATAACTTATGATAAACGGGAGCATTCCTGGCGTATGTCGCTTACAGAAACCAATAAATCGGGAAAAAAGGGTGTTCTCATAAACTGAAATATAATGCCTTGGCTGATGAACTGTATGTCCATCAAGGCCAAAGTTTCCATATTCACCCCTGTTGTTTAGAATACCTATGAAATGCATGCCGTTAAAGCCATTTTTAATGGCAAGTTCGTTCCAAAGATCACGAAATATCCTGGGTTCAGGAATTTCTTCGGGAGCATATATGATGAAAACCGGTTTATTATCGATTTTTATATATCGGTCGTCACTGAAGGCACTGACAAGATGATTAAAATGCGCAGTATAGTCCTCCTTCCCGGGGTATTTTTGTTCAAACAGCATATTGTCGTCCAATCCATGCCATTTACCCCTCCAGGAGTGATTTGCCCAGGCCAGGCAAAAAGGGAAATCGGGCTCTCCACTGCGCAATACCTCATTAAATGGCCTTTCGAGGAGTTGTTTGCCCTCACCAAACCAATAATGCCAATAGATAAAACCGCTGATTCCATGATCCCGGGCTAATTCGGCCTGGGCTATCCGTGTTTCCGGAACCCTCAGGTCATAGAAACCAAGATCTGACGGGATGTGGGGCTGCTTATGACCCGGGAAAAGTGGTTTTGCCTTAGCAGTGTTGGTCCATTCCGTAAACCCTTTTCCCCACCAATCATCATTTTCAGGAATGGGGTGGAATTGGGGTAAATAGAAAGCCAGTATGTTGATCATCCGTTTAGTTTGAATACCATGGAGGTTAAACAGTCTGTTGTCTTAGCATGATCCTGTACTGTATTATATGAAAAATATTGGCAAATGTCCAGTAAAGAACCATCCCGGCCGGGAAGGAGTAAAATAAAAAGAAAAACGTCAGCGTCATTACCACCAGAAAGATATTTTGAATCCGTTGGTCATTTTTCTCCGCCGTTGGAGCAGGCGCCAGCCTGAATGCCAACAAAGTAAACAGGGACATCAGAACCGGCAGAAGATTAAAATAATTGCCTAAAAAAGGTATGTTAAACCCGAAAGCAAACAGCCTATCAGGTTCAGCCAGTGAATCAATCCACAAAAAACGGGCATTGCGTAACTCCTCTGCAGTGCCCAGTACCTGAAAAAGAGCAATCAGTATCGGGAGCTGGATCAGCACAATACCTAAAGGTTTCAGCCCGGCGAACGGACTTACCTGGTGTGTTTTATATAATTGTAAAATCCTTTCGCTTTGTTCACCACCCTTAAAGTTTTTTTTGATCTCTTTCAGTTCCGGCAGCATCTCCTTTTGGGCGGCGACAAACTTCATCTGACTTTTCATGGCCTTCACGGAGAGTGGGTACAAAACAACACGTACGATCAATGCCAGAAAAATAATGGATAAGCCCCAGTTGGGAATAACGAAATGAATGAATATGAGTAACCGGAGCACACCCTGACAGATCCAATCCATCCAGCCCCAGAGTCCGGAAACAAGCAGTGAACTGAAATGAAAAGAACCCGAATCAAGCGAAATCAAGGTTATATGATTTGTCATTTTTCATGGTCACCCTGTTTGACTGAAGGGTCAGGGTCAATGCTTTTTCTAATTCCTAAAAATTTAAGGATCCGGTGCCAGAACAGTTTGACCGCGATAGCTGCTCCCACAATACTTGCTACCAGCGCCTGCAATATGATACTGCCTGTTCCCGGATCGATATAGGCTAAAACATGAACAAGAACAGACATGAAGAAGGAACTCAATAAAACGCTATCCATTTGCAACTTTTTAACAATGAAAGAATCAATTCAATCCTAAACACATACTCATAACTGCAAAAATAGACAATCTTTACTTTCTTTTCATCCAAAAAACAGTTCTTTCAGAATCCATGACTCTTTCTTGTGCCCTTATTATATAGTATGCCTCAAATTCCTTTAGAAAGGTTTTCTCGTTATAATCGCTAAAAATATCCTTTCTTGATTCAAGCAGCTTTTTAACCTGAGAGTCGGATTTTGGAACAAACTCAATAATCAGGTTTTCACTCAATTCGCTAAGGAACCGGGCAATCTTTTCAAACGGCAGATTGTTTGAAATGGCCAGATGATGAATTAATGCCAGGGCAAAAACAGCTTCAGGCAATGGTCGTTGTTTGAAGCCCATTCTTTCATTGTTGTTCCAGCCTATGGATGGGCTTGGATTTGTCAGGTCCATCACCAGTGGCAGGACATTCGTGATATTCTGCTGCTTGATATACCTGAAATTAGAATCAACTGCCAGAGGATCAATGTCAAATGCAATACAATTCACCCCTTGCTCACTGGCAATCCGGGTGAATTCGCCCGTATTGGCGCCCAGATCCCAGAGGGTCCCAGGGTTAATTTCCTTCAGGTAACTGTCAATAATTTGCTTTTTATGTGCAAATGAGCTGTCGGAATAATTTGTGAATGTGTAGTAATCACCCCATTCTGTTGATTGATTTTTTAGCCGGAGTTTTTGCACCGTATGCCGCAGATTCACAATCAATGCGATCAGGTTCGAGGATTTGATCTGAATGGCTTTTCCGGCCGACCCCTGGTGTTCATATTTTTTTTGAGATTTCGCATGAAGGTGCACATGCATCAGCATTGAAAAGCTCATTTTGGTTTTAAAAGGCAACAGTCTGCTGGCCAGATCAAGCGGAATGCCATCCATATATATTTTCAGCAGCTGGTTAAGCCTGATATCTGTATAACTCATCAGGGCCATGGTGGCAAAAAAATGCTGACAAAATTGTTTATAGGCGTCCCATGGTTTGCCTTCCTGATAAATTTCAAACGAAAGTGTATCAATAAAAATGGCTCTTCCCTTGTGAAATTGGATGTTGTATGCGCTGGCATCCTTCAGTGTCATGCCAAACTGTAATGAAATTCGTTGAATTTCGAGCGTGGCTAGGGCGGCATCCTTTAACTGGCTGAAAGACCATTCATACGGGTAGGAGATAAACCTGATCTCTTCCGGCTGAATGACGGTATAACAATTACCGTCTAACCCCGTATGATTTTGAATCACAGCATGAGGAATCAGCAATTTTTCCTGGCATAATTTATCATACAGCCCTGACTCCATGAGCTTTTCATAATCTTTTTGATAACAAATATTTACCTGACGCAAAAGTTTTCCATCTTCATAAAATAGGAATCCGCTGGGGTCGCGGAAGGAGCTTTTATGTTTTGTTTTTTGAATCATTGATGCTTTATGATGGTTTTTTCATCTATCACTTTAAAATACCAATTGGTGTAGTCATGACTCTATCAATTGTAGTAAGCTTTTATACTTCAACTTTATGGTGTACATTCTTTAAAGGTTATAGAATAAAAAGCTACACCAAGCATCCGATCTTCGCCAACCAGACCCACTTGGTTTCCTATCGTCGCATTTGGGAAAGAAAAGCCCAGGAGCATTTCAGGCAAATTAGCAATTAACTTTTTAGAGAATAGCACCCTGAGCGTTTGTTGACCAGGATCGGAGAGTAAGAACTCTCCAACTTTAATATTATTAATGCTTATTTCTACCTTTTGTTTATCAACCCCTTTTTTAGGTAATAGAAATGGTGTTACTTCACAGATTAATTCAATTGTATCGGTTTGGGGCTGTTTTATAGGTAATTTAATTGAGGCCATTTTGCCATTATTCCAAATGTGTTCGTCCTCTGGAAAACCCCAGCCTTGCTGTAAGTATATATTATTGTTTGTTTTCTTGTTAAATTGCAACACAGTTCCCCAAATGTAAGGTGGAAGTGATTTCTTAATAATGCGGCCTTTCTCCCAGGAATTAGTTTTAAAGACACTGCCAGTAATCAATACCTCTTGGAAATCATCAAAAAAACCGGAAACCATGGCATCATTCCTGGCAGTGACGCTGCTGTAATAAACATTGCGTTTTCTATTAATCAAAGGGTTTATGTCAAATAGCGATTGTCCGGGAAAAGGATTCTCCATATTTAAAAGTGAACATATCGTTGCCGGAATATCGGTTAATTCACCTTGAGCTGTTGAAACTTTAAAGTGCCCATATTGATTTGGTGGTTTAATTATTAATAATGGCAAAAAGGCATCACTCGGAATAAATGTATCAACATTACTCCTCACCTCCCCTTCGGGTGTGGTTAAATTAAATGAGATACCACTCCCGTGATCTGATTGAATAATAATTAATGTTGAATTATACAGATCTAGTGATTTCAAGTGCTCAAGCAGCCTTATCACATTAATCCATGTGTACTCTGCTTGAAAATCGAAATTTGCAGCTACAGTGTCTGATAAAACTTTTCCGGCAAATTTAAGATTCTGTGAAACAACAAGTGGCGGATGGGGGGTCATTAGGTGCATATATTTATAAACCGGATTGTCACGATTTATTGACGCATGAACCGTAATATCATCCAAAAAATCATTCGCTGCATAATGCTCAAATTGCGAAACCTTTTCAGGTAACGTGAAGGAAGAAATCAACCATGATTGGTCATTATAAATAATTCTTTTTAAAAAGTACGGAAAAGATCTAAAAAGAACCAGGTCAATCAAAAACGTTGCTTTATATTTAACGACATTCGATGGCGTTATAGAATTGTACGGCGTTGGAATATTGAAATAGTATGTATCAATTTCTCTCTTTTTCAAAAAACCAGGTTGATTTATTACATCCAAATCAAATCCTCGCTGGGACAAAACTGTTTGGATATTAAAATAATTATAATTCTCCTGGTAAAAATCTTCTATCGGCCTGTCATTAGTATAAACCTTTCCGCTTAAAAATGAAGGAACACTCAAACAAGTTACCCTTGTAGGGGAGGTAACTTCCTTAAAAAACGTAAATCCCTCCAACACTTCTGAATATACCGTGTTTTTTTTGATTATTTTTTCAAAAAGTGTTGATCCGAATTGATCTAACACGATATGTATCACATTCTGTTTGTTTGAAAACTGGAATACTTCTTTTGGGGGAGCGGAGGACAATACACCCCTATTAGACCAAATTTCGGGTTTTTGAAAAGTAAATATACACAGCATTAAAAATTGAAACAACAGTATAAGGAATACAATATAGCGTGAAAATTTATAAAAATATTGGTATCTGAAAATAGCAAAACCAAGTAAAATAACCCAAACAACACCATCTACAAAGCCTCTCCAGCTGTTTTTTGTCCAATCAATAGTAGTACCATCTAAAACGCCCAGATTCCATACTAAGAACGTCCCTTGAATCCATAGTAATATTCCCAAGCAGCTTAATATTGCCGAAAAACGTTGATGAAGCTTTTCTGGTAAAACAATTCCGATGATGGCAAGTATTACTAATATGACACAACACGGAATAATAAGGAAATACAAGATTGTGGGTAATGGGAAACCAAGGGCATTTATATTCCCTTGGTAAATTGATATTGGGCCAAAAATAAAGATATCGGAAACAAACAATAAGGCTGCAAAAAGTGAAATAATATTTTTCCGATTATAAATAGACCCCATACAAAAAATATCGAATTAACACTATTATAATTATTGCGATTGTAATCGTTATTCTTTTTTTTGACTTACCATAACTTCTATTAATTCAGCCCTAATTCCATAATCCAAATTGTCAATGTGTTCTATTGTCGTATCAAGGCCGCTGTGTTCTTTAATAAAATCAACAATATCAAACCCCCAATGCATCGTAACCGGCGAGCCTTTAGAATCCACGGGATTTCCATGCCATTCAGGTGTCTTTAAAAAAACTGGACTATTATTTTCCTCCTTGACAGCCCAAACTTCAGTTGACTTATGCTTATTAATAATTGGAACGGTGAATATATGTGCACCTCCTTTCTTAAGTGTCCTTGCTATTTCGGCAAATGCTTTGCCTGGATCATACAAATGCTCCATTACATCCTGGGTCACAACAATATCAAATGATTCATTCTTAAAAGACTGATTTTCTAAATCTTGGTTGTAGAAATTATTTATTTGCATCCCAAATGGCTTGTCGGGAAAGTACTGTGATGCAACATAGTTTTTAACACTTTTTCCTAATTTCAAACTAGCTCCTCTATTTGAAGGTGAAGATTCGTGAATATTAAGACTTCGCCAATTTGGGTAA
This sequence comes from uncultured Bacteroidales bacterium, assembly GCA_903885595.1. Classification (GTDB taxonomy): domain Bacteria; phylum Bacteroidota; class Bacteroidia; order Bacteroidales; family FEN-979; genus CAIVAT01. Next base: position 25,080 of record CAISJJ010000356.1, on the reverse strand, counting down.
TAACTTTCAATGATTAACATCAATGCTCTTTCCCGTGGAAATGAATGGCAATTACTACATAAAAATGAATCACGAAGCCAACTAACATTGGCCTGAAAATTTACCATTTTGTCACAGCATGGACAATAACCATTATGAGAAAAATAAAATCCATCCGGCAAAAAAATATTTAAAATTTTATCTCTAATTCTTTTTATCACTATTTCAATGTCATTTATTTTCGAAAAAAAAACCAATAATCAATGAATCAATTATTAAATTTGTTGGTCTTATTAAAAATCAAATACTCAAAATCGTCACTAAAAACACTGTTAATAGAGGATTTGTATTTATAAAATAATGGTTCATCAACAAAGCATATTGAATTAATATTGGTGGCATTTTCTGTTATCCATTGCAACCAGTTTTCTTTAAAATAGACACCATATAAAACCTCAATTCCTTCCTGCTCAAGTTCAGAAACTTCCGGCTCTTTTCTAAAAAAATTATCAGGTAAGAATTTGATATTACACTCCAACTCGACATAATGATTGATCATCTGAAAGGATTTATCCTTACCAACCATCAAAGATTTATCAGGAACTGCATAATCGATTAATAGCACTGTTTGCTTATATTTGCTTTTATCACGCGCCCGGAATAGGTTCTCTTCCCGCACAAAATTATTTATACTCAATTCCTCTCTCCATTTGGAATAAAATAACTTTTGATTATCGTCCTGCTTCTTTTTAATTCCCTGGGAAATGTCAGTGCCATGCGAAACACCTTCAAAGTGTATCACGATGGATTTTGGTTGAAAAACCGTCCGGTACCCCAGTTTCCTGATTTGCATGGCTAGGTCAGTATCTTCATAGTAGGCTGGCGCATACTGTTTGTCAAACCCGTGAAGTTGATCCCACAAGACTTTGCGAACACAAATCGCTGCTCCAGAACAATAATCCACATCCTTGACATAATTATACTCTGGACGATCAGGGTCATCATCCCGGCCATAGTTCATAGCAGATCCATCCTGAAATACTATTCCTCCAGCCTCCTGCAGCTTCCCGGTTGAAAAAATAAGTTTGGCTCCTACCAGTCCAACATCGGATCTTTCTTCCATGGTTTTTACCAACCATGAAAGCCAGTTGGCCTCAACAAGCGTATCATTGTTGAGTAACAAAATGTACTTGCCCTTTGCCACTGAGGCCGCTTTATTACAATTATGAAGAAAACCGAGGTTCTTTTCATTCCTGATTAAATGGATATTTTTCACAAATCGGTTAATAAACACAGTATCATCAATCGAATTGTCATCAACCAGGATAATCTCGTAAGAAAGGTTCCTGGAGTTTTTCAGGATTGAACCAAGGCAATTATAGGTATAATCCCATTGGTTATATACCGGGATGATAATTGACACCATTGCGGTTTCAGATAATTCAGGGAATTCCAAAACTTCCTTTATTTTCGCAGGATTGGATGTTAATTTGGGCATTGTTTTCTGCTGAAACATTTCAGAAGGGATTCGTTGTCCTTGAAGATATAACCATGTACGTCTGAAAAACTCCCTGACCCCATCTCTTTTCAGTAATTGTATTGCACACCCAATATCTTTAACGAAAAGCGGTAGCTTTGCCGAACAAGAAGGAATAGGCGTTAGAACAAGTTGGTTGTGTTTTTTTGGAATCAACCTTTTGCAATAATCTACCAGTTCATTGAGCTTTACAGTTACCGCCTGTTGTGAACAAATGGCCGAATTAAGTTGCTGTCCGGCAAGCCCCATTTCCCGTTGTTTAACCTCATCATCCAATAGAGTTATAACGCAAGCTGCAAATTCAGCTGGATTATCGGTAATCATCATGTGTTTTCCATGAATCGCTTCGAAACCTTGTGCCCCGATACTGGTTGCAACAACAGGTATTCCATGTGCCATAGCCTCATTTACCTTCCCCTTCATACCACCACCTACGCGTAAGGGAGCAACTGATACTGCTGCCATTTCCAAATAGGGTATTGTTTCCGGAACGTACCCTAAGACCTTGATGCCTGGGACACTTGCCAATTCAAGCACCTCGGGTGTAGGATCACTTCCAATTATTAAAAACTCAGACTTTGGGTTATTTGCAAATATTATTGGCCAAATCAGACAAGCAAACCATTGAACGGCTTCCGGGTTTGGATACCAGGCATAACTTCCAATAAATATTACAATTGGATGGCGTTTGCCTGCTTTTCTTGGGTATTCCCGTACAATGTTTGGGATTAAAAACACGTTCTGCAGCCGTTCCTTCCTCGTAAGCAAGGTAAAATCGTCTTTGCTCACGGCAATAGTTATATCTGCTGATCTGTAAACACCTAACTCCCTTTTCTTCGTTTCCAACACTTGCGACATTTCAACAACACCAAGCCTTGCCTGGGTTTCCTCACGGGCATAATGCACATCAACGGAATCAACAATTGTGAAGGCCCCTGGTCTGGCCATCCTAAAAAGGGGCATCATTTCTTCAGCAATTCGAAATAAATTAAAATAGGCCCCGGTATAATTATTTTCTCTAACCGCATTACTAAATGCATCCTTAGTAGGCCGGAAAACCCGGATCCCCATTTTCTCCAGTTTTTCTATGTAGGGAACCATCTCCTCCGATGTATTCCAATCAACATGAGAATTGGCAATACAAAAGTCTAAATCCCAGAAACCGGTTAAAATCTCAAGAATGGAAACAAACCTAAGTTCTCCAGAACTTTTATCAGGCCTTGGAAAATTGTAAGAAACAATGAGTATCCTTGGTCTGTTATTCATGTTTATAAATCTTTAACCATTTCAAAACATTGAGCAGTCTAATCGGAAGCCACATGATGACCTTTCCAACCCTGAAAGTAAAGGAATTTAAAAGTATATCGACCTCCGTCGTTATTGGAGCTGTATATCCTTCCTTTAGTTTTTCTGCCAGCGGAAAATTACTTTGTACCATGATTGAAGCTTCGGTACAGTTGCTTTTCAGAGTCTCTAATGCATCAGGAATGTCATCAATTTCAGCAGCAGCCTCCTTCGTGGCTTCCAGCCAGCGCATACCATATTGCTGATCAGGCTCAAGGTGCGCTCCTTCTGCCCACTCGTTCCATGCGTTAATAAAAACCAGCCGTTCGTCGCCTGAATGTTCTGCACGAGTCAGTGCCATCGTTGCCTTTAAAAAAAGTTTGTATAATTCGGGGGAGGAATTGATAAAAATAGCACTTGAATGTTGTCTTCGCGGAGTATTGTCCCAGGCTGGGAATACACCCCTGAAAAATTTATAACCAGGCTTCTTAAGGGCAACTAAGTGATTAATGATGCCCGGATAGTCAATAATCCAATGGTCTTTAATATCTTCATAATTAAAACCATTGGAGTTCGCAAATTGTTGAACATCAACCCGGAAGTTGGGGTGAAAATCAAGTGGGAACTGTACAGTACCATCAAAACCGATCAGGGTCGGGTCAATGTCTTTAACAAAGTTGTTGACGGCACACAGATACAGTTCCTCATTGATCTCTTTTTGAACAATAGTCCGCCAGGTTTCGGCAGTCTTACTGGGCTCTGGCATCCGGTCGACTCGATAGACAAGTAGCAACAACTTAGTATTGACACGGATATAACGTTTATCCTGCAATACAGGAATCAATTGGTGAATAAAATTTACATCATCCTCATGTGAATGAATTTGTTCAATAAGGATATGTGCATCATTCCCATCCCACTTCCGGGTCCAGTTTTCATTGGCCCAGCAAATGCAAAAAGGGAAATCAGGTTTCCCCGAAGCCAGGTTCTCATCCAGTGGTGCATTGAGCAACCGCTTTCCGTTGAAATAGTAATAATAATAACAAAAACCATAAATCCCATGTTCCTTGGCCAATCGAGCCTGCATTTCTCGAACCTCGGCCAGCCGCAGATCATAAAACCCAAGATCAGCAGGCAGATGCGGCTGATAATGTCCCGGGAATACAGGCCTTGCCGCCACTACATTTGACCATTCCGTAAACCCATTACCCCACCAGAGGTTATTTTCCGGAATCGGATGAAACTGTGGTAAATAGAAAGCAATTAGTCTTAAGTCATTCATTCTATTAAACAGGTGCCAAGATAAGTATCTTGTAAAAATAGTATATTTCACAGGATTATACGCCATGATAAGAAAAGCAATTATCATGATAATGGCGATTTGATCAACGTTAAGGCAGCATTGAATGCATAAGAATAATACAAAAATTCTCCCTAAAATAGAGCCTTTACTTACAGTTCTTTTTAATCAGATCGTCCGCTTCCTTTTTTCCAAGGCCGGAAGCTTCTGTGAGATCGGAACAGGCCTCCTGAGTTAATCCAGTTTTTAATTTCAGGATTCCTCTGGTTAAATAGGCATCAGGCAATTTAGGATCAAGTTCGATTGCCTTGTTTAAATCTGCCAAAGCAGCATCCTGATCATTGAGGTTCATTTTACAGAAACCTCTTAATTGGTAGGCATTTGAGTTATTAGAGTCAAGTTTGATTACTTTGTCCAAATCTTTAATCGCACCCGGATAATCATTTACTATTTTTAAACAAATTCCTCGGCATAAATAAGCATTACTATTGGACGGCCGTCGCTGAATAACCATGTTATAGTCTAAAACTGCACCTTTGAAATCTTGAAGCAGAACTTTTGCATTGCCACGATTCCACATCGCAAGAACATTACCAGTATCTTGTTCAAGTGCTTTGTTGTAATCAACAATGGCATCATTATATTCACCGGCTTTGACCTTTGTATCAGCTGATTCTATCAGTTCTTTGCTACTTCTTGTGCTACAAGAGGTAATAATACTGATAATGAAAAGTAGCAGATAAAGAATTTTTTTCATAACAACAATTTTAAATTCGTTTTGATGAGTGTTTTAGAATACAGCTTAAGATAATGGCCTATAGAAAGGCACTTGGTTTATTATCGATGGGTTTCGACTACAAAAATAAAAAGATTCCATGAATTTCTCGGAACAAATGCGATTTGATTCGATAAACCATTTATATTGTCTTACTGTCTAACTGGCTTTATCCCTCTTTTGTCATCATATTTATATTCATCTTTTTTGCTTTAACAAGATAATCGATTCGTTCACTGCTTTTTTGGAATTATGAAGAAAATCTCCAATGAGGGCCATCCTTGTTATTGGGGAATCATTAGCTTTGTATTGCCAATTAAAAATATCCCATTCAAAAACGCAATGAATTTCATTCATCAAATGGAATCTAATCATAATCTAATATGATTTTCCCTAAAATTACCGTCATTACCCCAACATTCAATACCGGTGAATCAATTGAAACCGCGTTGGCATCTGTCGCAAATCAAACGTATACGAACGTTGAACACATCATTGTTGATGGTACATCCAAGGATAAAACTCTTCCAACTATTCGGAGGTACCAAAAAATTCATCATAACATCCGATTACTGACTGAAAAGGACATTGGAATCTATGATGCCCTGAATAAGGGGCTGGATCTATGCACCGGGGACTGGATCTATTTCATGGGGGCCGATGATGCCTTTTACAATGATCATATATTGACAGATCTCTTTGAACAAGGCCTATTTCAGGAGGAGCAGATTGTATATGGAAATGTAATTATTAAAGGAGATGCCCCCTGGGCAAAGGACAATAGTATTTATGACGGACCTTTCACATTAGAGAAGCTTTTTAGATGGAATATTTGTCATCAAAGTATTTTTTATCCCAAAAGCGTGATCAAGCAGGTTGGATATTATAATACGAAATACAAGGTTACATCCGACTGGGATTATAATATACGTTGCTGGGCAAGATACAAATTCACTTACACTGATAAGATAATAGCCTTTTTTAAAACCGGGGGCAAATCATCAGAAGGAGGTGATTATGAACTTCACGTCGATTTTCCGGATAACATAATAAAATACTTTCAACTCGACGTGCTTGACCCAAATCTCTATCTTGCAACTTCTCTGTTTTATTATCCAATGGCCAGTTACCGGGAAAATGAACAGATCAATCATATCTGTGAATTGCAAGAACAAAAAGAACAGCTGAGACAAAATATTGCAATTAAGCAACAAGAACATGCTGAAACGGTTATCGCCCTTAACAGGCAGCATGAACTATCGAATGTCAAATTGAGATCAGAATTTGACGAAGCCCTCCAGAAAGCAAAGTCTGAGCAGGAAACTTTTCTTGCCTCGGTAAGGACAGAATATAATGCCATTATAACAAAACTAAAAATAGAACATGAACAGGAAGTTAGCAGATTAATAGAAGAATATAATCTTCTTCTATCCAACCTCCGAAATGAGCATGATCAGATTGTCAACAACTTAAAAGTTGAGCATGATCAGATTCTCTGTGATGTAAAGGCTGAAAATGCTCAAACCGTTAACAAGTTAGATACTGAGCATGAGCTTTTCATTGCTGGCTTGAACGCCCGTCATTTGGAATCTTTCGATTCTATGAAAATTCACTACGAAAACGTCATCAAGTCACAACAAGCTGAACAACATACTTTCTGGGACTTGTACCGGCAAAAAGAGAAAGAATTTATGCAAGTCATTAAATCAAACAATCAGCAAATTGACCATTTAACACGAACAATCAGCAGAAACGAACTACAACTCAAGGACACAGTAGAAAAATACAACAATGAAATAGCCAATTTAAAGACAGAAATTTCAGCAAGAACCCGGGATATTACACTGCTCTATAACTCCTATACATGGAAGGCAGGAAAAATACTTCTTGGCCCGGCTATATATATTTCAAAGAAGCTCAAAAACAGCTCCTGATAAATTTTGACCTCATTAAAAAATTCCAGAAACTACAAAGACTTTAACAGATTGATTGAGTGCGGGAAATTAAAACCCATTGAAGGCTTTATTGGATTAGCCTGATGCACCTGAAAGGATGCAAAATCATCACATCTTTCGTAGTAAATTTTTTGCGTACGTTCGCAAACTGAAGGAGAAACGGAATACTTACCTCGTGAAAAGTAATTTGGGATCTTGTATGATATTATCACTTTACCTGGCATCATTTCACCGGTAGTAATATTCTCGGCAAGTGTACTCGATAAAAATAAATCCTGATGCAACTGATCACGAATAAGCATTTTGAACACGAGGTCATGAACCGTTGAATTTACAGTATAAACAACATCAATGCGCATGGTTTCGCCATGTGTCAAAATCTTCTCCTCAACATCATCTTTATTAAAAAACCTGACCTCTGAAACCTCTATCATCTTCTCAATAGGTTCATTATCAAAAAAGTCAATTTTCGCAGAGGTGATAGACGGTAACAGCTCTTCTTCATCTTTTAATCCATCAGAAGAAAACAGGTTTTGGTCTTCGAGTGCGGTTGTCTCACTAGCCTTAATTGCATTGGAATACATATATTTTGACAACGCTTCATTTGGAGATCCCAGTACTGCCATCCTGGCTTGTTCCAGATATAGAACCCTATCTGAATATTTTTGTACAGAGTCAGGATCATGCGATACAAAAACAATGGTCTTCCCTGATTTAATAAGCTTTTCAAACACTTGGTAACATTTCACCTGAAATCGCACATCTCCCACTGCAAGTACCTCGTCCATGAGAAGAATATCACGGTTTGACTGTATCGCTGTGGCAAAGGCTAGCCTTACCTGCATCCCGCTGGAGTAGTTTTTAAGCTTCAAATCAATAAACTGGTCGAGTTCAGAAAAATCAACGATGCTTTTAAATTTTTTATCAATGTCTTTTTTAGAAAGTCCAAGAATCGTGCTGTTCAGATAGATATTATCCTTGCCAGACAATTCAGGATTAAATCCCACACCCAATTCAAGAAAAGGGGAAATCTCTCCATTCACCCTAATGGATCCTTTGTCGGGGGTGTAAATTCCAGCCAATATCTTTAACAAGGTTGATTTCCCGCTGCCGTTTCTTCCGATGATACTGAAAAACTCGCCTTTACGAATTTCAAATGAAATATCATCCAAAGCATGAAAAGTCTCATAGGTCATTTTCTTCCGGAAGTGCATCAACCTTTCACGCAAAGTATTTCTGTTTTCATGCGGAATGCTGAAGGATTTGGAAATATGTTCGACACTAATGGCGATGTTCTGATCCATAATCATTATAAACGTTCAATAAGATTCCTGGAAAACTTTTTTAAACACCAGAGGCTTCCAATAAAGCTTGGGATGAAAATGCAAATAAACAACAAGTGGTGTTCAGGACTGGTGAAACTACTGTTAACCAGGGCAAGACGAGAATGTTCCAGGATATAGGTAAGCGGATTAGCATATAAAATGGATCTGACAGGATATGGAATGGCTGTTATCGGATAAAAGATAGGTGATCCAAAAAAGATAACCTGAAGTAAAACTTCCCAAATCTGGTTAAGGTCGCGAAATTTCGCATAAAGAGGGGCTGTGATAAACGAAAAAATCACTGTAACTCCATATAGAAGAACAACATAATAAAAAAAGAGAAGTACGTATTGCGGCTTGGGGAAAATTTGATAATAACCGTATAAGAAAATAAACAAAATCACCAGATTAAATAAAAAAGCTATGCCACTATGAATGGTTGATGAAATGATGATTATCCATTTTGGGAGATTGACCTTTTTTAAAATGGCTGTTTTATTTACAAAGCTTGTCATCCCATTGGTGGTTGCATCCTGAAAAAAGGTAAAAAGGATGAGCCCGATAAGAAGTTTAATTGAATAATTTTCGGTTTGATTATTAAAAATGGTCGAAAAGACATAATTGATAACTAAAAAAATTCCGAAAGGCTTTAAAAATACCCAGATTATGCCAAGGAACGATCCTTCATAACGCATTTTCAGATCTGTTTTTGCAAGCATCCAAATAATCTCCCAATAATAATTGAGGTTCTTACGGAATGATCTTTTCATCAATTCAACTTACTTTATTGGACATTAAGGGCCTCAAAAATACGCAAATTCTTTGAGCTAAATAATATTCGGCCAATTACTACTGACACGACATTTGTTGATGGGAACTAGTTTGTAACAGGTTCTCAAGCATTAGTATAACAAAAAATCCTGTAAATTTGTATTGGATAAATTCCTTGCTAAAAAGTATATATTCTTGTTCCTGCCCTGGAAAGGGGTGATCGCATGTCTTAACAAACATCATTGTGAACTACAATCCTGACCCGAAACATTTCAATCTGAATCCACTAAGCCCAGAGATTAAGGAGGGAATTTCATTAATTACCGCTGTAAAAAACCGGAAAGAATCATTTGAAGAGGCACTGAAAATATGGGTGACCCATGAGGAGATTGATGAAATCATTATTGTTGATTGGGATTCGGATGAATCGCTCGCACCCGTGGTTGAAAAGTATCAGAATGGAAAAATATTTCTTGCCAATGTTAAGGACCAACCAAAATGGGTCCTTTCCTTTGCCTATAATTTAGCCACCCGGCTCACAACCAGGAGCCAGATACTGAAGATCGATGCAGATGTTCAACTATTGCCGGATTTTTTCAAAATCCATCAACTGGTACCCGGCATGTTCTACAGCGGGAACTGGAAAACAGCCAGAAATGAAAATGAAGCACACCTGAATGGGAACGTATTTCTATATCGTGATGATTTCTTCAAAGTTAATGGATACAATGAATTTTTTAAAACTTACGGCTGGGATGACAGTGATTTTTTTGAAAGATTAATATCCACTGGACTTCAAAGAGTAGATTTTAATTTCGATACCTTGTACCACATTCCGCATAAAGCAAGAACGGCTAACCAGAGCCCTTCCGGATATTTGAAAAATGTCAGTGACGAAGAATGGGCGCGGCAAAATATATTTATTAACCGGTACCTTGCCAGCAAGTTAGAAAAATGGTCCCCATGGCATTCAATGTTGAACTTTAACATCCAGTTGACAGATCCTCATTCTTGCATATGCCAGCAAACCGGAGACGATCTGAACATTATCGCCCCCGATTTAATCAAGGAGGCTGAAATCATGGCCATGAAGGACCGTATTGATGAGCTTGGATTCGAAATCCAACCGGAAATTGATTACAAAATAAGTCTGGAGGATATGGCCAATCTTCTGGAACAACTATTGGCAGGGGAATACGATCCCGGAAAATTATCAAACTCCTGATTGGTTAAAGCGAAAACTAATAGAACAACCGTAAAATGAATAAAAAGAATTTAATCCTAGTGACAGGACTGCTTCGTTCCGGGACAACCTGGACCGGGAAAACAATTGCTGCAGCAAAAGGAATCAAATATCTTAATGAACCTTTTAATCTTGACAGACAAAGAAAGAATTGTCCATTTAAATATTATTACCAATTCATTGATTCCAATGATAAAATTTCTGATCAGACTGCAATCATAGATTACATAAATCACATCAGCCAATCTCCCACATTTTACGTTAGTGATCAAATGAGACTAATGTTTAGGTATAAAGCATTTAAAAACATTTTACCTCTTCTCTGGGGGAAAAAAAACTTCTTTGGCAGACCATTAATGAAAGACCCAATTGCTATTTTAAGTGCAGAATGGATTTATAAAACCTTCGGCGCCGATGTCGTGATAGTTCTTCGTCATCCGGCAGCATTTATCGGAAGTTTAAAAACGGCAGGCTGGGCTATCCCATTTCCCCACCTTCTTGAACAGAAACGGATGCTAAATATGTATTTCAATGAATTCATACCCAAATTGGAGTCTTATTCGAAAAATCATTACGATGTCATTGATCAGGGAATTTTAATTTGGAATATCGTATATTCCAGAATAAAATATTATTCTGACATCTATAAAAATGAGTGGTATTTTATCAAACATGAAGCCCTTTCAAAAAACTCAATCGTTGAATATACAAAGTTGTTTAACTTCCTGGGTATCGAATTTTCGGATAAAATAAAATCAATCATAGCAAAAAGTTCAGATGGTTCATCCATTAACCATTTGTCACGAAATTCTGTTCAAAACCTCGAAACCTGGAAAACAAGGTTAACCCAGGAAGAAATCAGTAGAATTAAGTCCGGAACCAGCAACCTATATTCGTACTTTTATGACGAAAAAGATTGGAATTAATATAATACTTCTTCGTTTCTTTTTTCCGGATATCATTTAAAAATTTGCTGACCAGGCCCAGGAATAAGAACATGAACAATACGACTGAGGATATTCTTAATAAAATCTCTATTTCTGCCACTGGTAAAACTTTTTACTACAACAGAGATACCTTAAGAAATCTGCTAAAAAAAATCCTGTCAAAGAAAACAGATAACAAGTTTCTGTTTATCCTATCTCCACCTTATTGTGGTTCTACCCTGTTAAACGAAATAATTTCCACTTCAAACAATGTATCGGTAAATAATAATGAAGGAACCAGAGAAGGCCAGGGGCTTCCGCTTGTTCGGGATATTATGTTCAATCATGACAGAAGATGGGACGAATCACTGGACTTTGACTGGAAATTCATAAAAAATGAATGGATGAAATACTGGGATTTAACAGCGCCAATATTACTTGAAAAGAGTCCACCCAATTTAATTCGGGCAAGGTCGATAAACAAATATTTCAACCCTTCATACTTTATCATTTTATGCAGAAACCCTTATGCTCATGTTGAAAGTTTAATGAGAAGGGAAAAATGGACAGCTGAAAGAGCAGCCGAATTCGTAATCAGATGCCTAAAAAATCAACGAAGGAACCTCGAATCGTTTCAGTATGCAATCCTGCTGTCATATGAAGAACTGACTGACAACCCAGTTCAAACGTTAGAGTTACTGCGTAATTTCTTACCAGAACTATCGGATATTAATATCGAAAGAGAATTCAATGCTCATAACTTTAAAAATAAAAGGATGAAAATTGCGAATTTGAATTCTGAAAAAATTAGCCATTTTTCACCAACAGAGTTGGAGCGAATTTATTCAGTTTTTAAGCTGAATGATGATATAATTTCATTTTTCAACTATGAAATTTTAGAGGTGAAAATTGGGCAATCTGGGAATTGATGTTAAATGAAAAGGTTTGATCGTATGTGTCATGTTCAATTAGATCTGTTATTGTCTTTTTGAAGAGTAGTAATCTTTAGCAAAATGGGGTTAAAATATAAAATTGGTTTACCATTGGATACAGCTGAGAGAGCTTTATTGCATCATCAGATAATACTTGGTAAACCATTCTTGAAAAATTTATATTTAGAATGGTATAAAATATTTATTGATGAATGTCGAAAACTTCCACCCGGAAAAATTGTTGAGATTGGATCAGGAGGAGGTTTCATCAAGGAGTCAATGCCTGATGTTTTGACTTCAGACATACTTATGTTGCCAATAAACGATTTATCTTTTTCAGCCCTCAACATGCCTTTTGATGACTTTTCAATCAGTGGTTTATTAGCGTTAAATACTTTTCATCACTTGTCTGATGCCGATTTGTTTTTATCGGAAACAAACCGAGTTTTGAAGGCAAACGGGAAACTACTAATGATTGAACCAGCAAATAGTATCTGGGGCAGATTTATATATTCCCATTTTCATCATGAACCATTTTATCAACTAGGGCACTGGCAAATTCCTCTCCAAGGCCCATTAAGCGGAGCAAACGGTGCTTTGCCCTGGATAGTGTTTATAAGAGACGAGAATATATTCATTAAAAAATATCCAAAATTGATAATAGAAGAAATATCATATCATACCCCTTTAAGCTATCTTTTGAGTGGTGGTGTTTCATTTAAAAACTTTGTACCTAATACTTCATTTTCGCTTTTCAAGATAATTGATTCATTTCTGGTAACGATTTCAAAACAGTTATCTATGTTTATGACAATAAAAATAAAAAAACTTAAATGAATAATTTGAACTTAATGGGTAACTTGAAGTATTTTCTTTTCTTGATTCTTCCAGCATTAATAATTCTAAACATTTCTAATAATAAATCTTATTTTTATGAATCGGTCTCTTATGACCCGGATTATTGTTATCTCTTAAATGGATTAAATCTTGCATCATTCCATCTTGTAATTGGCCACACTGATCATCCAGGAACCCCGGTTCAACTTATTTCGGCGTTAATAATCAGGACAACATATTTTCTTCGAATTACAGATCATGATTTGGTTACTGATGTCCTAACTTTTCCAGAGTACTATCTAAAAATAATTGCAACCACATTTTCGATAATAAATTTAACTTTTCTGATTCTATTCGGAATTATTTTATATCGTTTAACAAATGACCTTTTTTATGGTTTGTTGTTCCAGGCCATTCCATTCTATTCTACTACTGTCCTGAAGGATTCTTTTTACCATGATTCTCCAGAACCATTACTTTTCTTGTTAATTATTATACTCCTCTTTGCTTTTGTGCTTCATGAATATTATAATAAACTACAAAAACAGATCAGGCTAAATTTCTCTGGGTCAGCTAAGATAAAATGCATAGAAATTGATTTATTCCTTATTATTCTATCGATCTTAGCGGGCTTGCTACTTGCCACCAAAATAAATTCTTTCCCAATAATTCTATTCCTGATTTTGTTTATTAATAAATTTAAAAATAAAATCATTTTTTCAGTATTGACATTGCTCTCTTTTGTTCTTGTTACACTGCCTATAATTGATCAGTATACTCTTTTTTTTGACTGGGTATTTAGATTATTTATCCACTCTGGACGCTACGGAGCCGGTTCTCCAGATATAGTAAATATAAATAGCTTTTTTACCAATTTAAATTTAATTATCAAACATGAACCAATATTTATAACTACAATCTTGATTTCTATCTTGTTTTTACTTCTCAATTACAAGAGTAGCTCAGATAGAAAAAAGATCAGACTTCTTTTATTAATAACATTCATTCAAATACTCTCGATAATTGTTATTTCGAAACAGTTTGCGTTTCGTTACTTAATTCCAATTTTACCAACGATATTTATTAATATTTTTATATTCCTACATATTTCAAAAACCACTAATAGAAATAAACATATTATCATACTATTCTTCCTGGCAGCATGTTATTTCCAAATTATTTTACAACGCCTAAGCAAACCCTCCGTTACTCATGAAAAGGTCGAAAATCACAAACAAAATATTTATAGTTATGGTTGCGAATCAAAAATATATGCATTACACTTTGGAAATGAATATTCAAAAAGAATGTTTTCCAAGAATTTAAAAAAGATCTACGGAGAGCAATTCTTTTATAATATATGGGGGAAAAAGTTTACCAATTGGGATACCGAGATTTCTCTTGAGTCATTAAAAATGAAAAGAAAGGATTGGATTTTATATATTAATGACTATCGTGTAACTAAATTTAAACCCGGTTTTAAACTTGCCAGGATTTCCGAAGAAAAATATTTAATTGAATAATAACCTGTGTAAATGAAAAATAAACAAGATGATGTGACTCTAATGGAAGTCATCGCTATAAGTAATGAAATCCAGCCATTTTGCACATACCATTATACATTTCCAAAACATTATCAGGCACTGTCCCGGCAGGTTTGCTTCGATTTAATTCGGGAATTACAAATGAAGAATCAATTGGGACACCAAGTTTATTCGCCAATTCAGTAAGAATCCTTCCATCTAATAACTGTTCATAATGGATAAAAACAATCCGCTCGCCTGATATGGAGGAGATGTTATTAAATAAATGGAAATAACTATTAAACCAAAGTTTGTATGCCAGGTTCAGGTCAATATAAAAATTTGACAAATAGTCAGCATATTCACATTCCAATAAAACACTTCCAACCGTTATATCAGGTTGCCTGAACATACATATATACACTGCATCATCTTTGATCTGATTATTCCAAATTCCCAGTGTATAATTAAACCTTGGATCTTTATAAGCGTAACCGGAGACTTTAATTGCCTCCCGAATGTTATTCTCAATCATATCATCACAATGTTCGATTTTGGTATCTCCTGCTATATAAGTCAACCACCGATGACCCTCACCTGGTTTGTAAGGTGAATGCGGTTTTGAACAGGAAGGTAAATCCATAGGTAAATTCTTATAATCAAACTTTTTTAGAATATTTTCATTGATCCCATTAACAAAAGCATTCTCAAAAAAGCCATGAGGATTACTTTTTCTTGGTGGGTAGAGGTCATTACCTGAAAAATATCCTGCGTGATGGAGTATTCCCGCCATTAGACTGGTTCCACTTCGACCAAACCCCATAATCAGACAGTTTCTCATAGCTGGAAAATTAACTAGTCAAATTGCAAAACTCTGGAATGAATAATAACCTTAGCAGATTCCATAAAAAAATTGACACCTCTAAAATAACTATTTCAGAGGTGTCAACAACAGGTAGAATAAATTCAGGAAATATTATTTTTCTAAATTGTTAATGCGAGCTTTTAAAAGGTCATTCTCCTTTTTAAGATCGATCATATATAAGGTTAATTCTTCAATTTTCTGCAAAAGAACTGCATCCATTGCGCCAAGGTTCGATCCATTTGAAATCACTTCAGATGCACTTGGGACATCAGGTAAATGTTTGTTCTGGGCGATAAAATTCTCAACATCATATAAACTGCGTAATTTGTAATCATTGTTGAAAACAAAATCTGACCAGCCAGTCATGGTAACTTCCACTTCTTTGCAGTTTACTTTCCCATTAACAGCAAGTTTTACACCGGCAGGAATGGCAACAGTTGTACCAATGCCTACAGCTCCTGAATTCGAAAATAGGACGTCTGTTAATCCATTTCCGCCAAACTTTAAATTCTTAGCAGCGTAATCAAAAAGGGAAATATTTACGGTTGCACCTCCGACATTTGCCGATTGCAGACACTGAAACACGCCACCTGACTTTCTGAATGCAATATTGTAGGTTTCACTATTGGCACTATTGATCATTCTGAAAAATCCAACAGCACGGTCTGCTGATTGGGGAGTCACAGAACTCTCTGCAACCAAAGAAGCGGTGCTACCAGCGAGTTTAACATGCAGCGGAAAACCAGGAGTAATAGTCCCGATCCCAGCATTTCCAGTAGTCGGGAAAATGTTCGTTTGTGCCTGAACGCTTACGCTGAATAAAAATCCAACGAGAATAAATGCTGAGAAAATATATGCTAATTTTTTCATATCGATATTTTTTATATAATTAATTGATTTTTTTATTTGTAAAAAAGGCGGGTACTCTTTCCTCCCGTTTCCAAATATAACCAAACCTTCAGGCTTAATTATAACAAAGGAAACAGCGGAGGCCAGCCATCATAACCGCAGCACCCTCGTTGCTTCAGGCTTGCCTGCAAAGGTTAAAAAGCCGGTGTTGATAAAAACGATCAAATGCTGCGGTGCGAATTGGGTTCGCGCTTGTCTGACAACAGCATTTTTCCGGTTATGTTCTGTAATAACTCCTGAATAATCAGCAGCCAGGGCATTGAGGTTCTGGTCGTCATTTCCCTGTTCACGAAAATCGCCCTTCGATGATTTGGCAAAAGGTGAACATGGCACCGCGGTCTCCGATATGATGGTAGTTTTGCTGCCATTCTCCATCTTTGCCAGGTCGGAGGGCCGGGTCATTTTGCGGGCAGCAACACTGCGTTCGCCGGCATCACTGATAATGGTTGCATGAAGATAACCTCCGGATAATACCTTTGTGCCAGGGAGGAAGACGACCGACCTCCCGGAAGCAAGGTTTAAAGCTGCCCCATTCCTTACAATCACCGGTTTTTCAGGTCCGGATATTGTCAGATTTCTGTTTGCAAGGTAGAATTGTTCCTGCCCGGGCATCACATTCAGGCTTTTCAGAATTGTGTCGGAGGGTAATTCAAGCGTTGTGTTATCAGCATCAGAAATCTTATCCGGATCAGTATTATCAGGTTCAACAGGCTGCACATCCAGGGAATTGCCGGGGCTGATGCCTGGTTGTAACACAGATGAGACAGACATACCCTTCGCATTGCTGTTAAGGAATAACACCAGTAAAAACAAGGATATTATCTGCAGAAAACTTCTCATAAATCAGTAATCCGGTCTTGGAACTTACAAATGTAATAAATTAAATGAAAAAACAACATAAAATTTTTATTTCGTCAAAACAAGTTTAACTGTTTTCACCTCTCCTCCGGTGACCACCTTCACGAAGTAAACCCCTACCGGACGGCCATCGAGAGAAAATTCATGCTTCTTCTCCCACTGTAACTCCTGCGACACGATTTTTCCACCGGTCATCCCGAATACTTCAACATTGATCTTTTCTGATACCAGGTTCTCGTCCAGTTCGAGGGTAAACTTACCGGTAGTTGGATTGGGATACACTCTGAACATCTGTGCTTCGGTTGTTTCAAAACCAGCCAGCTGCAATTTGTTCTCTTCAGGATTGACTACAACAGGATTACCAGGAACCGTGCAGTATGTTCCATCGGTACGGATGTAACCGTGTAAAATGCCTCCGGCATAAACCCTGGTACCAGGCAACAGTAGAATCTTAACTCCGGCAACCAGGTTCACATTGCCGCCATCCTGCACAGTGAAGGTGGTTCCGTTACCGGCAATGGTAATTGTTTGCTGTGCATCGAAGCATACGCTCTGATCCATAACAATAGTTTGGTTATGAACAATGCGGTTTGCAGGAGGCAGGGTGCCATTACCCTTATTCCCGGTAAATGTACTGAACGCATCCAGACCACTTGCAGTAAGCTGGTGCGCACCGGTATTGGCCGGGTTGTAAGCAACCCATGGTGCCGGGGCTACTTTGAAACAATACACATCGCTTTCGGTGCCCTGCACATCGCCAGGGACATACTGGAAGGTTGCTGCACATATAAAATTGGTAATGTTCGACGGGGTCACTTTCCAATACCGGTTCAGGTAGCTGTCGGTGGTTCCGGGGTACTGATTATTAACAGCGTTCACCCCTACATAGTTACCGGTTCCAAAGGTTCCGCTTGTGAAATTGAGGGTGACCGGGGAATAATCGCCCGTTGCCTCTTCATCACCCACAGGCCAGGTAAATGAACCGGTAAAACCTGCAGGAAACTCTTTCCGCAACTCCCCGGCATCGGTCGCCACAACCATGGCGCTGCTGGAGGGGGTTCCGGCAATGGTGGCCGCAGAGCCGAGCAGAAGATGGTTTGGTCCGAGGGTAACAACCCCGTTTGAAAGGGTGAAGATACCGTTAATCCGGGTGTTACCTCCCACTTCAACGCCCTGGCTGTTATCAACGGTAAGGTTCTGGATAATGTTCTGGCCGGTAACGACCTGGGCGGCCGTACCCGAAAGGATGAACAGCCCCGTACCCAGGGAATCGGGGTTGGCATTTTCATTTACCAGGTTTTTTTTAAGAATGACGGTTCCCTTGTTATCCAGTGTGCCTCCGGACTGAAGTGTAACATGTTGGGTGGAATTAACCGAAGTGCCCGGATTAACCACAACTGAAGTTCCATTGGTTACAATGGTTTGTGCGTTGGAAATGAAAAAGATAAAAATAAAAGAAGACCCAAGTATCAACCGCAGGGTGAGGGCTGATGTGTGAGCGCCAGATAAAAATATATTTCTTTTCATAAATCAATGATTTTGGGCATGGTCACATACTTGCCAAAAGCCAAACTGACAATTTCCATCTCGAATCTAAATGGTTTTTGCGAACCATTAATCAACGGAAATTTCATTATAAGGCAATTGATGGGTGTAAATATACAGCAACTTGCATGAAATTCCAATACATTCTTTCAATTATTCCTTCAATTTTCCAACAAAAGTGCCATGAACCTTCAAAGAACGCTTCAACATTGAGGTTCCCAGTCCACAAGGGCCGAGTTTGGCCTGAAATAAATTATTTTCCTTTGCATGGAATCCGGAAGTCAAAACAATGTAACTGTTCGCCCGGTAAGTAACATCAGTACCAAGACCCCCGGTGATGGTTCTTGAGGAGTTGAGGCTGTTGCCGGCTTCGTAGTACTGAAAACCGGTATAATTCGGGTTGCTGGGATCATTGCCGGCAGTAAGGGTGTAATCGGCCGGACAGGAAGAATACAGGTCTGAACGCCATAATCCCCGGCCAAATGTGCCGGCAGTAATTACTCCGCTGTTGTGATTGATCTCCAGATCTAACACCGGAACCACAGGCATCCCGTTACGAAAGGGGATCCAGTCTGTATGGTTATTATCACGATAAAAGACGCCTATATCCGTGCCTGCATAAACGGCATTTCCAGGCGATGCGTTGTTATCTTTGAATGCAATGCAATTGACTGCCACATTGGGGAGATTCCCGCTGAAATTGGTCCAGGTGAATCCGCCATTCATTGAATGATACACTTTTTCCCCGGCTGAATATCCTGCAAATGTCACGAAGATATTCAGAAAATTATCGGGATCAACGGCGATGCTGGTGACAGTAAGCGCCGGAAGGCCTGTTCTGACCGGTGTCCATGTATCGCCACCATTGACCGATCTCCATAAATTCCTGATAACGGTGGTTCGCCCTGTATCCATGGCAGCATAAACACAGTTGGGATTGTTGGTGCCGATGGCCATGGCGCTGCAACCACCGATACCCTTATCTGTCCATGTATCACCGCCATCGATGCTTTTATAGACGCTGTTGATATATCCGCCATAGATGATCAATGGGTTGGTCGGGTGCATTACGAGCGGGGTGACCCATGCCCCCCAGCATCCGGATGGATATTTCCATGAAAAGGTGGCGCCGCCATCCGTCGATTTTTCCAGTGCGCCATTCTGTCTGGTCGTATAAATAATATTATTGTTGTTGTAATCAATCATGCAATCCATGCCATCGGCCCCGCGCATGTGCTCCATCGTTAACCCTCCTGTCCACTTGTTGCATCCATTGTCCTGCGTTCCGCCAACGATGAGATTCGCGTTGTTGGGAGTCCCGGCAATACGGTACCACTGGGTATTGGCAATACCGGCAGTCAGATCAGTCCATTCCCATCCGCCATCTGTTGACCGGAAGATACCACCATCGCTCATACAGTAAAGATATCTGTTCAGCGGATTGAAATCCAGTCCATGAATATCGGCATGGGTATACCCGAAACCGGTATAATCCCACATGGAGCTGTTCAGCCACGACCCTGTCGATCCTGCAAGTTGCGACCTCCATACATTGATCCCGCCGACAAAAACCCTGTTGATACTCGCGGGGTCAACCGCCATGGCCAGGTCATAGGTGGTTTGATGGCCATTATCGTAACCATTGATGTCGTACCCCAAAAGATTCGGCATTGTCGATTGGGTTGTAAAGTTGTTCCCGCTGTCATTTGACCAGAATAAACCAACGAACTGGCCGTTACCGGTCGCGGGTCCGGCAAAAAGATAGACAAATCCGGGTGCAGCCGGCGAAACGCCAATGGCCATCCTCGATGCATTAAAGGGAAGTCCTTCATAAATCCAGGTCCAGCTGTCGCCTGTATTCGCTGAACGGCAAAAGCTGCCTCCGGCAGTAGCATACATGATAGCCGGATCTCCGGGTTTGAATTCGATATCCTGAAACGACCCGTATTCTTTTTTAATCCAGGAGATTCCCCCGTCCTCTGTCCGGTAGATCCCGCCGTTGCAAACTACGAATAAAATATTGGGGTTGGTTGGATGCATGAGGAGTTTATATCCCCTGAGATTGGAGTAAATATCATAAGTAAACCCGGTGGTTCTCCAGGTCTCACCACCATCTGATGACTTAAGAACCCCGATTGATCTGGTATGGCCGCCGTCGCCGTCGCCGGTAAGTATGTACAGCACATTGGTATTTGTGTAGTCGATTGCAATTCCCGACACGCCGATCACGGGCATGCCATCGGTAAGGGCCATCCAGGAGCTGCCGCCATCGGTTGTTTTCCAGAGGCCGCCGGCAGGGGCGCCTACCCAGAAGGTATTTTCGAGTGTCGGGTGAAATGCAATACAGTTGATCCGACCTAATCCGCCATTCCAGCCTGCGCCACGGGTATAGCCAATGGGGCCAAGCCCGTTCCAGTCGCCGTAGGTAGCATCAGGACTGTCTCCGGCCGATTTCGCCTGTTGGGCTGAAAACTCGTTATAGGCTTCCCAGTTGCGGCTCGCCCAGTTGGTGACTTTCCCATCGGGGGTAAGCCGACGTTCCATGAAATATTCCCAGCGTTTCCATTGTTTGTATCCCGAGCCTTGACCCTTTTCCCGATTGGCAAAGTATTGCTCCATCGATTGCCTGATCGTTCCAAAATCGTCGGATCCGGCATTCAAATATATGTCTGATGCCATGTTTTGGCCCGACAACCTTCCATTGCCAATCAACAACATGAATATCAGTATAATAAGCTTAATATTTTGCATTTTTACCGGTATTTCTGATCATCATTCAGTGTTTTTGTAAATTAGAAGCAACTATGAGTCTGGTCAAAAAAGCCAAAATCACCTCACCCTAACCCTCTCCTAAAGGAGAGGGAATTCCCCTTCTCCTTGAAGGAGAAGGGGTTAGGGGATGAGGTCAATTTGATAAACTGTTAGTTTTCGCGATCATAGCGTTTTTATACTGGACTCAACTATTTATTTTCAAGTAATTTCTTCAAAGATGAGTTTTCCGATTTCAGAGCATCCATTTCCATTTTAAATTCCCGTAGCATTTTCCCCTGTTCCTGTAAAAGTTTTCCCTGTTCAATGGTGTAGAGCGTCAGTTCTTCAACCTTTTCAACAATCTGTTTCTGCATTTCTCCCAGGTTCAGTCCGTTGGTCTCGACCTCTTTTGCCGAAGGAAGTCCCGGCAGGTGCCCCTGATCCCTGATGCTTTGTTCAAGGTTGCCGAGGCTCAGCAGTTTGTATCCCGGTTTAAATACATAATCGGGCCATGAAGCCATATCCATCACCAGGACCTCCTCACATGCAATTTTACCATTGACCGAAAGGGCATAGCCGGTTGCGGGAGTTGTTGTTCCAATGCAAAGAAAGCCACCGATATAGGTGGATCCTGCGAAGTAACCAGCCCAGTTGGTTGTACCTCCATAGGCCTGGCCATAAACACCAATCCGGGTCCCTGCCGAGCCGGTTGCATCGCCATAAATCCCGTAAGAGATACCTGTGTAAGTCGCGGCATTCGCTGATCCCTTAATCCCGATCCAGCCACCTTCACCATAAACTCCAATGCCATAGCCGGGTCGTGGGGTTGAGATTCCTTCAATGGCTTTGGTATCGACCAGCCGGGTATGTTTGACCAATGATATGAAAGGTGTTTCGGTCGTGTCATTCCCGGCAGCCGATCCGCTGTTTCCTACAACAGAGACCCTGCCCCTGAAATATCCGGCAAAATTCTGACCCGACTTCTCTGCAACCGCATAAACACCATAGTTAATTCCCGCACCGGAAATTCCATCTGCAAAAAACAATCCTGCAAAATTTGCAGTATTATCATCATTATTCCAGCCATATACCGCAGCGCCATTCGACCCGTTGTTGGGTTTTATGCCAAGGACCCCGATATTGTTTATGGATGGATCACCGGGGATCCCGATATTGCCGGGGTACAGAATCCCAAGGTATCCTTCGGCAAACACCGTTTGATTATTCTGATTGGCTCCCCTCACTGCGCCTTTGCCGGAAACGTAATGTTCAACATTCATCCCGTTCCCGTTCGGGTTGCTTGTCCCGATAGCGACACGGCCCGCTGTGAAAAAGATATCCGATCCGTTTGGGTTCCAGAATTCATAGGATGCCCTACTTATTTTTTGCCAGGCGGTACCATCATAATAGTAGATCCCCGAGCCATTATCGAGCTGGTAAATGGCAAGACCTGTTGCCGGAGCGGCAGGCCTGGCTGCAAAATTCATCCTGGGAAGCAGCAGTCCGCGGTTGGACGACTTCACCTCAAGCATGGCCGAGGGATCGGGGTTGGTTCCATCGGTGTTGATACTAACCTGGGCATTCGACAGGGCCGAGAACAAAACAATGATACTTGTCAGTATCCATTGAATCGGGTGAATAGAAAAACAGGGTTTTACTGATTGTAAATCCGTCGGGTTCATGGTAACAGTTTTAAGGGAAAAACAGAATATGAGGAATTCGGAATGTGAAGCGGGTAAAGGTAAGCTTTAATTGGCAGCAGGCTTCATTTATTTTCCCCTCAGATCAGGCAAAGGTTAGTCATCACCAAGCATATCTGTTTGATGTAAAAATCAGGACGCATACCGGTTATTTACCCATTCTTTACTCTGTCCCAAATTGCCTCATATGCATGAACTTATATATCATGTATCGTGTTGGTATTTAGATGATAATGCAATGTTTGTCAAAGATAGGCAAGCATTCCCCCAAGATTGGCTAAAGATTCTCCAATTAAAATCAATGTTTTTTGTGCCGCTGCCAGGCGATTCTGATTCAATCAAAAAGTTTTGAAATATAATCATTCACAAGCCGCTGGTCATAACGACACTTCGAAATCGCTCAGTGTCCGGTTTTCTTTAAAAATGCCTTTTCGGCAAGGTAAAAAAAGAGGGTGTCCCGAACTTGTGAGACACCCTCTTCAGTGTTAAGACCTGTATGCCAGGCTTATTTCACGTTATTGTTTGATGACCTTGATGGTCACCGGTTTTTCACCGGCTAACATCCTGATGAAGTAGACGCCGACAGGTGCATCGGAAAGTGAGAACTCATGCATCTTTTCGCCGATCATTTCAACTTTGAGTACACGATCGCCAAGCATGCTGTACACTTCAACATTTACCTTTTCAAACGCCTTTTCGCCCATTTGTTCGAGTGTAAAGTTTCCGGTGGTCGGGTTCGGGTAAACCTTGAAGTAGATATCGGATGAGAAGAACGGAACATTTTCAGCACCTGAAACAACGGCAGGGATTGAAGGAGCCTTGGCGCCGCACCACGGGCCACCCGGGGCAATATAACCGTGCATAGATCCTCCCGGCTGAACATGTGTTCCGGAATAATAAAGGATTTTTTGTCCTGCGATCATGATTGCATTACCACCGCTTTGAACGACATATGAGGTTCCGTTTCCGGCGACAAAGATTGTTTGGGTGGCATCATAGCATAGCGATTGACCATTCTCTACCGATGAATCCTGAAGTACCAGGGTTGGTGGAACTACCCTGGTAATTGTGAAATCAGCATTGCTAAAATCGTACACCGAATTATCGGTTGTGCTTACAATATTAATTTTATAGTCTGTGCCTGGTTGCTGATTTGTCTGGAGGGTCCAGGTATATGTTCCTGTCGATGGAGTTGATCCAACAATTTGTTGCAGGTATATTCCACCTTTGAACAGGTTAATCTTCACATTTTCAGTAATGTTATCTGTCCACGTTATCACATGTATTGATCCCTGCAGCCAGTCTTCTCCGCCGTTTGGACTTGTCACAGTAATAACCGGAGGAGGATTCACCGTAATGAGCACGACATTGGTTGAAAAGGATCCGCAGTTCCCGGCTGATGACTGGATCTGCTTATACCAGGTAGTAGCTGTCAGTGCGCCGGGGGAGTAATTCAGATTGGTTGCGGCGCCTATCGCATTGAACGTTGTTCCATTGGTGGAGCTATACCACTGATAGGCATACGGTAAAACCCCTCCGGCAGGAGCAGTGCCTGTCAAAGTAGCAGGAACCGTGTTGTAATTGATTGTTTGATTAGCAGCGATCGATCCGGCAAGAAAATTGGAATATACGTTAATGGTTACCACATTGGTGTTTACCGAACCACAGTTATTGGCTGAAGTTTGAACCAACCGGTAATATTTTGTTGCTGTCAATACGCCTGGCTGATAGGTAAGTCCTGTTGCACCGGATATACTGGCAAAATTTGTATTATTTGATGAAACCTGCCATTGATAGGTATACGGCGTGTTTCCGCCTGTTGGAGCTGTTCCCGTAAGGAGCGCCGGAATGGCACTGTAACATATTCTCTGGTTGGCAGAAATGACCCCAGGTAACAGGTTGGGATAAACCGTTATTGTTACTACATTGGTGTTCACCGAACCACAGTTATTGGCTGAAGTTTGAACCAACCGGTAATATTTTGTTGCTGTCAATACGCCTGGCTGATAGGTAATTCCTGTTGCACCGGATATACTGGTAAAATTTGTATTATTCGATGAAACCT
>CAISJJ010000355.1 GCA_903885595.1 uncultured Bacteroidales bacterium | reverse complement strand
AGGGGAGCTTTCGGGGGAGCAAATATTTCAACTTGCATTGCTGAGTTATAAAAAAGTCAGCTGCAAATAAAATACAAAAAAACCTCAGAAATCAAAAGGAAGGGTACACATAATACACGCGGTGTAAAATGTGTATTTGGTGTAGTTTGTTCATTATTCCGGCGCTACACCTGATGCATAGGGAATGAAAGAGAGGGAGGCAGAGTTTACTTCAGCCCGTTTGATGGTATCTATGCTCATGTTCACTCCAAAGGTGTTTTGAGCCACCCTTTTGATCTCCTCATGTTTCAATTCTTTCTTATTCCGGTAATACCCTTTCAGGTGAAGATCTTTCAACAGCGCGACCAAAAAGCATTTATAGCCTTTCTTTTTATCCTTCCAGACATGGGTCTTTGGCTGGCAATACATTTTATCGGCCAGAAGGTTCATGATTGCAATGTATTGAGAAGCGTTTTCAAAGGCATCTTTGAGATCATGAATGCCCCGCTTGTACGATTTCGATTGTTGTTCGATGTGGTGTGATTTAACCAGGGGAAGTGGAGGATTCAGGATTTCGATATTTTCTGCTTCATAATGAAGGTTAATGCGTTTAACCAAAAAATCGCGAAACCGGTACAGATGATCCAGTGTCTGAAATGTTTCAGGAAACAGCTTATCCAGATCGTCGACTTCAGATTCATTTGGTCCTGTGAATTCATCGTACAACGTATCGCCCCAGAAATTGATTAACGGGATTTCATCACCCCTTAAGACAAATTCGTTTTTGCGATCGTCGATTTGTTGATTTGTTGGTTTCAGCGCTTCATGCCTGGAAATTATGTTTGTCAGGACATCGGTAAGGAAAAATTCCAGCTTCTCAATTTTAAAATCCTGTGTGGATTTTTCAAAAATTTTCCAATCCGTCAATGCTTCTTGATGCCGTTCTTTCAGGAAATCGTACAATGCTTCAAATGATTCGCATAACCGGCCGTATAATGATTCGCGCCTGGTGCTTTTCAGCAGGAGGCTGAAATCCAATTCGGAATACCTGGCTTGGGGATCGGGATTATGCAGTTTTTGGGGGCCATATTTTTCGATGTAATTTTTTGGATCAAGTTTATAAATGCACTTTGTAAGAATCTTTTCCCGGTAGAGCCATTGCAAATGTTCGCGCAGATGCGGGATTAATAATTTTTCGGCATCGGCAATCCTAAAACAGTCGGCCAGAGAAAAATACTCGAATTCATTGATTGAGATCAGGTGTTTTACAAAGGCATATACCCGGATGTGATTAAACGAGGGGGACTGTGAAATTTCATAGAGGTCGAACCGGAATGAAAAAAACTCTTTCCCGGCTTTGGATATGGTGAGATCTTTGAGACGGTTATGGTAATACTGCATTTCCGGTCGTGTGAATTCCCGGTCGTCTATGAGGTCTGAAATGATATTCAATGTGCTGTTTGGATCGGCTATTTTTTCGGCATATTGCTTTAAATCAGCATCCTGATTGATCGATTTATACTCATCCAAAAGATTTGGCAACATGTCGATGATGAGATTTATGGGCATATTATAGTGAGATTAGTCAGTATCTATGCGTTGATTGATCAACTTTGCTGCTCAAGAACATTCGGGAATTTGCGCTCACAAACCTGCCTATCCCTGTTTGGGTAGCTTCGACAAACCTTGCAATAACTTTACAGTGATTTTGAACTGGACGAAGGTTTGCCGGAATCCTATTTTTTACAGGATGACTGCCAGCAAAATGGCAGTTTTATTAAGACTCCGGCGGTTGTGCATTGTTCCTTCATTGGTTCCATTGCATCCATGTAGACAGGTATACATTGGTAGATGCAAATTAACATAAATGGACGAGGATTTCAAAAAAAAAGGGAGTGGAGTTATCAACAAAAAGATGTTGCCTGCATTGTTAACATCAAAGAGACATGGTTAATAAACTATCAACCCCGGTTTTTAACTTTGGAAGATGGTTTTGAATGGTTACCCAGCCTGACAGAAAACCGGCACATTAAAAAAGATCCTTCAAGGTTTTCATTGCCAAAAACATTTTACCGCTGTCGGGTAATTTAATAAACCCATATCTGAGATAGAAATTCTCAGCCTCCAAGTCTAATGGGTCAACAACTACGGCAAATGATCCCATGTGGTTTGAATTTTCGTAGCTCCTATACAGTGCATCCATCAATAATAGTTTTCCAATTCCTTTGCCTTGATACCTGAGGTCAATGGCCAATCTGCCCAATAATGTTGCAGGTATGGAAACATAAGATTTTGGAAGTTTTATTTGTAATTCAGCGGGTACCAGATGCAAGGGGATACTGCTATTTGCCAAGGTGTAATAACCTTGAATAAGGCCTGTTTCAAAATCTATCTTTACGAAACAAGCTGACAGTTTTCTTTTAACATCCTGGCTTGCCTGATGGATGAAATAATTGTCAAGAATATCCTTTCCGCAAGAAAAATCAGTTTTTTTATGCGTTGAATGCAGTACTTCTGTAAGATGACTCATTTGGAAGCGCGCGATTTATATTCTTTTGCTGCAGAAATCAAGGCTTTATTCGGTTTAGCCGGTTTTGTGATGGCCTCAAAAAATATTGTGCTATCTCTTTGGGATGCAATGATTTGATCTCTTTTTTCGATAATTTCTTTGGCTTTCTCCTGCACCGTCATTATCACAAAGTCTGTTAAATTTCGATAACCCCCAACGATGGCTGCTCTTTCAAAAAAGTTTTTTTGCTCCTGAGGCAGCCTGGTATCAAACCTAGCCTTTTCTTTTCTTATCGTTGTCATGATTGTATTATTTTTCCACAAATGTACGGATAAAATACGTACAAACCAAATTTTTCTGATTTTAGATTAGCGAATCTTTGTATTTTTCTGTCATTCATTTGCAGCATGCAGGAAAGATCTTCCCTTAAAGACAGGATGATCAGCAACCCTGTCAGCATTTTGCTCGCGGCTCATTTTAATATACTTGTTGAAAGATCTTTCAGTAGAATGATCGGTCAATCCCATCACGACATCCCTTGGCAGGCCGGCGAGGACCATGTTGGTTGCAAATGATCGCCGGGCTGTATGAACGGTTACGAGTTCCCATTCGTAATAGGAGGTGCTTACCCTTTTCCCGCGCCGGGTGGTGGTTTTTGAGAATTTTTCCTTCAACCCTGCTTTTTCTGCGATGATTTTGAGGCATCGGTTTATTTCCTGGTCTGAAGGAACTCTTGGAAGTTTTCCATCATATTTAAGGATAATATCTTTAATCATCTGATGTAAAGGAATAACGATATTCCTGTTTCCTTTATAGGTTCTGAGTTTGATTTTTTTGCCATCATCAATAAATTTATCCGGTCCTACCTGATGAAGATCTCCATAGCGCAAACCGGTCCAGCAATCAATGCAGAACAGGTCACGGACCTGGTCAAGTCGAATATCACCGGTAAGGTCAAGATCATAAATTTTATAAATCTTTTGAATGTCAAGGGAAATTGATTCAGATGTTTCTTCAAGGACTTTGAAATTTTTATGAAGATAAGCTGTGTTTGTTGTCCATCCCTTGTCGTTGGCATAGTTCATGAAGACTTTTATCTCTTTGATATGGCTGCCGATGGTGTTGAGTGCGTAGTATAACTGCTCACCCTTTTCTGTCTTTTTATACGGAACGTTTTTGCACCATTTCAGAAAATCATTGTAAAAGTCCATGTTGATATCCTCAAAAGCCAGCGGTTTGGGAAGGGTTTTCTGGTATTTGACAAGGACATTTTTGGTGGTGATATAATGTTTGGTTGTCCAGGATTTGGGATCGAGTGTTTTAATCTGCATTTCTGCAGCTTGCAGGAAGGTCAGACTATCTTTTTTTGTGGAATCGGTTCCTTCAGGTCGTAATATGGACCTGAATTCATTTTTCAACCGGTCGATGTATAATGCCCCATTCTTAACCAGGTGATCATTATAACAAGCCGGAATCGATTTTTCCAAACTTTCAAGTCTGTTGTTATAACTTGTAATATCATCATCATCTTCATTCCGCTTGGTTCGGAAACGCGCTGGTCCCTGATTCCATGCTTTGGGATGTACTTTCAATCCTGTTGAAAGGGTGATGTGTTTACGGCCAAAACAGAATACCATCAAGATGAGGGTAGGGACTTTTGCCTGGGCGTTTTTCAGATTAAAAGTTACGGTAGGCATACAATAAGAATTGGTTCAGTAAAGATAATATACAAAGCTTTCTGGTTGTATGCAGGGTGGTATCCGTTTATCAACAGGAGTCAACTTTGATGGTTTTAGGTGTACGATGATTAACTCTGTAAAAAGTGTGGAAATGTCAGTAAAATAGGGTTAAGGCGAAGATATTCAGTAGGTTAAGGGAGGGGGCAAATTTGTCTTGTCCTGGGCACAGTCATCACACATAAAAGCCCGTAGGTTAATCACTTACGGGTTTTTTTATTCCATTTAGCAGATGGTATGTTGAAGTTGTTATCAAATCAACCTATAATCCTTGCTTTATAAAACTTCACCGATTAAGCGGTAAATGAGTTTCATAAATTCCAACCACAGATGTCTTATATCGGATCTACTGCTTTACCAGTATGGGTTTTCCAAAACCCAGCTTTTCAAGTTGCTTAATCTGTGTTGAAGCATCGCCAACAATTACATAATACATCTTATCCGGAATTATGTATTTGTCGGTAATGGCCCTGTGTTCCTCAACTGTCATTCCCTTGATTATATTTTCGTCCTCTTTGATATAGTTATCGGAAAGGCCATATTTCGTCATCGTATTCAGCATACCAACAAGCGATCTGTTTGTCTCGAAACGAAGGGCATCCGATAAAATCATGCAGTTTTTGATAAACTGAAGATCATTTTCAGTCACACCTTTACGGTATTTTTCCATTTCATCTTTGAAGATCATTACCGATTCGTATGTGGCATCAGAACGCACACTCGTTGAAGCAATAAAGGGTGCTTTAACTTTCATTTCCTGGAAATTGCTTGATGCACCGTAGGTAAATCCTTTTTCTTCGCGGAGTACCTGGTTCAGAATACTGGTGAATGCACCTCCCAGCCTGTAATTGATAAAATCAGCCTTTATGAAATCGGGATTTTCTCTTGTCATAGCTAAGTACCCTATGTAAATGACCGACTGCCGTGAACCGGGGATGTCAACAAAATAGATCTGTGATTTTTCGGGGTTCGCAGGAACCTCATATTGGTTCATTGTCACAGCTTTTGTTTTCCATTCTGTTTCGAGTGGTTTGAGCGCTGCCAGCACCTGTTTTTTACTGATATTTCCTGCAACCTGGATTTTAGTAACAGATGGCGAGAAATTATTGTCACAGTATGATTTCAGATCATTTATGGTAATTTTATCTATCGATTCTCTGGTGCCCTTCGAATTGTAACCAAAAATATGATTGGCGCCATATAGAAGTTTGTTAAATTGCTGATATCCAACAAATCTTGGCTGAGCTTCAGCCTGAATGATACTATTTTTCGTTCGGGTCTGCGCCATCGCGAATTCTGATGAATCCCAGCGTGGTTCCAGGAGAATCTCCTTGATCAGCATAACCGTTTTATCAAAGTTTCTGGAGAGTGAACTTGCATCAATCGTTATCTCCTCCCTGCCTGAATTCAAGTTAATGCTGGAGCCCAGTAGCTCGATCTCTTCCTCCAGTTCTTCGGGGGTTTTATTTTTTGTTCCCTGCGGAAGAACACTGGCAACCATACCTGCCACTCCCGGCAATGAAATATTGTCCTGGCATACGCCACCATCGATCACCAGATTAATCTCTACCAGAGGCAATTCTTTATTCTGAATTCCGGTTACCTGGATTCCATTGTCAAGTGTTGCTTTCCAAAGCACCGGCACATTGACTTCAGGCGCTATGCCTGCAGCTGGTTCAACAGTACGGTTGATCGTTGAGGGTGTTTTTACAATTTCATCTTCGGTCGCATTGTCGATCTCAACCTTGCTCGCTTCTTTGATGTTCTCCTCCTTAACACCGGCAGGAATTGAGTTTTCGGCAATCATTCCGGGCTGTCCTTTTGGGACAAAGCTGGTAACAACATGCGGCTTGCCTTTGATGTATTTGTCATACACCATTTTAACATCATTCAGGGTAACCGATTTAATGTTTTCAATATCCTTCTCGATATAACCCGGATCGTTAAGAAAAGTATTATAGAATGCAAGCTGCAGAGACTTTCCGAAAACACTCTCAATGCCACTATAAAAATTCTTTTCACTGGATGCCTTTACCCTTTCAATATCCTTTTCTGTAATACCCTCTTTTTCAAAACGGGCAAATGCTTCATTAACTGCATCTTCAATCTCTTTCAGGGTTTTTCCTTCATTAGCCAGGATACTGATTGTAAATTCGCCCGACAGTTCACCCGAATTGTTATATGCCGTTGTTTTGGATGTCAGATTCTTCTCTTTTACCATTACCTTATAAAGCGGAGCTTTTTTGCCATCGGCAAGTAGTTTTGCAAGAAAGTCAAGCGCATAGGCATCTTTCTGGTACGACTGGGCGACCGGCCAAACCATGTTGATCTCCGGAACGTTGGCGAAATTGTCCTCGTGATATAGTTTTATATTTTTTTCAAGAACCGGAATCATTGCAGTACGTGCTGCCACTTCACCATGTGATTTGATCTCGCCAAAATACTTGTTGATCATTACTTTTACAGAGTCAGGATCGAAATCACCGGCAAGAACCAGCGTGGCGTTATTGGGTCCGTAGAAATTTGAATAGTAGGACTTCACATCATCGAGGGAGGCGTTTTTAAGATCTTCCATCTCTCCGATCACTTCCCAGTTGTAAGGGTGGGTTGCAGGATAAAGATTTTTGCTGATAACATAATCCGTAAATCCATAGGGTGAATTATCCTCACCCTGTCTTTTTTCATTTTGAACAACATTCTGCTGGATGGCAAGTTCCCGTTTGCTGACAGAATTAATGAAAAACCCCATCCGGTCGGACTCAAGCCACAGTATTTTTTCAAGGCCATTTTTGGGAAACACTTCAAAATAGGTTGTAACATCCCTTGACGTAAACCCGTTATTATTGCCTCCCATCCCCTCGATGATCTTGTCAAAGGCACCTGACGGAACATTCTCAGAGCCTCCGAAAAGAAGATGCTCAAAAAGATGAGCGAAACCGGTTTTTCCAGGTGTTTCCCTGCTGGAGCCGACATGGTACATGATGGCATAGGAAATAATCGGATCGGAATGATCCGTATGAAGAATAACCTGAAGTCCGTTTGGCATTACGTACTTTTCGTAGGTGATGTTAAGTTTGTCGGCTACCGGAGCCCTTCTGCATGCGAAGCAGATCAGACACAGGATCAAAATGGCAAATGCTTTTGCAATAATGCGATGTGTATTCATTTTCGTGGATTTAGGCATTACTTTCTAATTTATTTGACTTTATATAGTGAACCCGAAAGAAAAATTTTGATTGATGGAGAATCAGAAAGTCTTTCCAATATTGGCGCCCGCCTTCAATGCGTACAGACCGTTTTTTGAATTGAAAACAATCTCATTGGTGCCGGTTTCACGAATGAATTCCAGCGTTTTCAGGTATTGTTCTGTTCCTTTCCGCAGCCATTCCGGCATATCCTTATCTTGTTCGATATGCATCAGCGCCTTTAACTCCTCAACCAGTTCTTCGAGCTTTTCTTCTGGCGATCGGAACCCAAGTACATCTTTGGCACGCATGACCAGAACGATTGACCTGGTGGCTTCCTGCATCGATTTCGAAACAGCCTGCCCGATGAGATCCATCCGGGCCAGTTGTTCGATACGATTGCGATGTTTCTGGATCTCTTCGCCGCTCAGAATCAGGTCTAGTAATCCCCCGTGCCACGCCACACTGATGATGACCACATCGCGGAAATCGGGAAGATCGTTGTTGAAAATAAGCGCCTTGATTCTTGTTTTGACCTCAATTACCTCCTGGTCATGAATCAGGATGGGATATTTATTCGAAGCAAATCCAAGAAAAACATGTTCACGCTCCAATTTGAGCAATCCCTTTTCAACGAGTCCCGAAACGAGAATCTCACGGAATCGGGCGCCCTTGTCAGCGAGGTTGATCAGCCACCAGTTTATTTTCTGGCGTTCTGTTGTTTTCCTGATTTGCTCCAGTGCTGAATCCAGCAAGCGGTGACCAGTTGGTTCGGGCCGGTCGGGGATCACAAAATCGAGGTCGGTATCGATGCGGTTATGCAGGGCAAGATCCATCAGGATAGCCGCAGCAAGGAGGATGTCGAACTTTTTTGACCTTAGAAAAGCCCGGCGACCAGTCAGGTCATTTACGGTGAGCAGGAAAAGTTCTTCGGGAATTGTCAGCAAATGGTCCATAGTTTATTCTTTTGTATTTTTCCCGGGATCGGCTAAACCGGCTGCCACTAATGAATTCGCTTTATCCCGTGACTTTTTTATCCCGCTGATCCAGGCGGGTATGGCATCGCGGATAATTATGACAACACAGATCATGATCACAAGAGTTAGCCCAAGGTTGATGATACCCTGAACCTGGTTTTTTTCCATTCCGATTTGAGGTATGTAAATTCCCCATATATTCATAATGCCGGCAGTAATCGTTGTGAGGCCCACGAAAGCCATGGGCGCTATTGTGATCCAGGCATATTTAGCCTTACCCTGGTTAATAATATAAGAGGTTCCAATGGCTAGTGCAATGGTGGCAAGTAACTGGTTGGCAGTGCCAAACATGGGCCAGATGGTGGAAACGGTGCCACTGTAGACAAAATAGCCCCAGAAAATCACTACAAGTCCGCTGCATATCAGGTTGCCCGGCAGCCAGTTGGTTTGGTTGAAGGGTTTAAAAACCTTTCCGAACAATTCCTGGAGTATAAACCTGGCAACACGGGTTCCTGCATCAATGGTGGTCAGGATGAACAGGGCCTCGAACATGATTGCAAAATGGTACCAGTACGACATGAGTTTATCCAGGCCAGGGATGGAAGAGAAGATCTGGGCCATGCCTACAGCCAGTGACACAGCTCCTCCGGTGCGTCCTGCAATGTTTTCACCCACCTCGGCAGCCAGTTTTGGTAATTCAGATTGTGTAAAACCCATCGCCTGTAGTTGGGGTAAGATCTGGGCAAATTTATCGGCAGAAACATTGATCTGAAAATAATCGAGCGGGTGTAGGCTGGCAGCAGCGATCATCGCAAGGATGCTCACCATTCCTTCGGCCAGCATCGATCCAACGGCAATGGGCCGGATGTGCGACTCATTCATGATCATTTTGGGTGTTGTGCCGGAACTGATCAGTGCGTGAAACCCGGAAATAGCCCCGCAGGCAATGGTGATAAACAGGTAGGGAAACAGGGTTCCGGGAATGATGGGCCCTCCGCCCCTGATAAAGGTGGTAAAAGCAGGCATTTTCAGATCGGGCGCCACGATGACAATTCCAACTGCAAGCAGGGCAATAACGCCTAATTTCATGATGGAACTCAGGTAATCGCGGGGCGAAAGCAGCAGCCATACAGGGAGTACCGAGGCAATAAAACCATAGCCCGCAAGCAGGATAGCCAGGGTTTTATGATCAACTGAAAACCATGAAGCGAAGGGTGAAACAGGGATGTACCTGCCGAAAATCACAGCAGCGGTCAGCATGATCACTCCCATAACGGTTGCTTCGACCACGCGTCCCTTGCGGAACTGGAACATCCAGATCCCCATAAATACAGCAATGGGAATGGTGGCAGCGATGGTAAACAGTCCCCAGGAAGATTCACTCAGGGCATTTACCACAACAAGCCCCAATCCCGCCATGGCGATGATTATTATGAGAAAAGTGGCGATTGAAGCGGTAATTCCGCTGGTTACTTTCCCGATTTCCATTCTTGCGATTTCGGCCAATGACTTGCCGTCGTGACGTATGGAGGCCGTGAGGATTACCATGTCGTGTACCGAGCCGGCCATTACGGCGCCGACCACCATCCATACAAATCCGGGAAAGTAGCCGAACTGGCAAGCCAGAACAGGTCCAACCAGGGGACCCGCCCCGGCAATGGCCGCGAAATGGTGTCCGAAAAGGACCCATTTGCTCATCGGAAAGTAGTTCTGGCCATCATACAGCCGACCCGAAGGCATGATGCGAGACCGATCGATTGTTAGTACTTTCGCTGCAATAAAGCCAAAATAGTACCGGTAAGCCAACGCAAAAATCGCAAGAGAGGCGATTATCAGGGGCATCGCATTCATATTCCTGATATAAAGTAGTTCAATGTATCGGAGGCAGTCTCATTGACCCGGGTGCCATGAAAAAAATGCGCCGGCCGGATGAGGCAATCCAACAACAAAAGTAAAAAAATGTATGGAATGCGGACTTAAGTCCTTACATGATTTCCCGGATAATTTTGTTGTCGGGTTAAGAGTCTGTTTAAAATTCATTTTGAAATTTGTAACTCCTTGAAAACTATTAGTTTTTCATTATTCAATCTT
>CAISJJ010000354.1 GCA_903885595.1 uncultured Bacteroidales bacterium | reverse complement strand
GGATTAATTTCCAGCAGAAACAGTTTCCCCTCTTTGTCTTTCATGAGCTCCAGCTCGAATCCTCCCCGCCATTTGGTGTTTTTCAAAAATTTACGGGTCATTTCCAGCATTTTTTCATCAGCAATGGAAATTCCTCCCCATGCCTTCCCCTTGTCAGTGATGTATTGTTTGCGCATGGGAATTGCAGCAATGGTATTGCCCTTTCCATCCCCCAACCCGGTCACATTGAATTCGGTACCGTGTATAAATTCCTGGATGATGATCGGGAGACCCCATTTAGCGCTTATCTTATTAAAATGACTTCTGAGTTGCTCAAAATTGTACGCAATGGAAGCATCGTAAAATTTTCCCTTAACAATCATGGGGAATGAAAATTCTGATTCCAGATTGTGAATTGAATTCAAATCATGGATTGCCTTGCTTTTTGGAACATTGATGCCATATTTTTCCCCGAAATCATTGAGGTTCACCTTGGTTCTTTCCTCATACTGATGCATGGTCGGAAGAAACATATGAATCCCCATTTCCTTCAGTTTATCTTCCAGTTTGATGAAAGAATAGAGTTCGGCATCGAAATTGGGAATGATCACATCCAGATTTTCTTTTTCGTGGATGTATTTCAATCGCTTCATCAGGGTTTCTGTACCACCGGAAGGATATGGTATCTGGTACGTGCGGTCGACCAGGTCGTGCATATAAATTCCTGGCTCAAGCGACTCGTAGGAAAACCCGATAATTCTTACCTTAAATGAATCAGCTTCACGTAATGCCCTAATAACCGAAACCCCGGGTCCTGGGCTGTCGATGGCATTGAGACCGGTAACCCCGATATTAAGCGTCCTTATCTTCATGGCGTTCGAGCAGGTGGTTATGTGAAAGGAGACCAATAAAATCATGATAATCATTCTCAACCGTTGTCCTGTCCGTAGTATATTTTTCGAGAAGGGCATCACAGATCATTTCCTGGGTTTTGCCAGCCTTTATCAAGTTAAGAATATCAACCCCTATGGGATTAACGGTAAAGGATTCGCCTGAAACCGGATTGAAAAGGAGGCCTGCCTCACTGATGGCTATGTTTTTCCTGAGCTTCATAAGTTTTTATTATGTGGTTATGGTTTGTAAACCACTTATTGAGATTATTAATTGTGCTAAGTTACGATGATAATTCAACCTGACATATAAAAGCATACTTATTATGAAATAAAATTTCAGGAACAAGAACTGATTGTCAGAATATTAATAAAAAAAAGCTGTTGGGGAAATAGCCAACAGCTTTTTTCGGTTATTAGCTTTTATTCTTTGATAAGTTTGATATTTTTGATTTCGCTGCCTTTTTGTAATCTCAGGAAATAGATCCCTTTCGGATTGCCCGACAAATTAAGTTCAAAGGTGGTTACACCAGTTGTTGCCTGACTGGCAAGTGAAGTTAATTCCCTGCCCGTAATATCAAAAATTTTAATTACAAATGAACCATTATCAGATGAAGTAAAGGAACCGGAAGCTTTTTCTCTCATGGGGTTTGGATATACCGAAAGATTTGATAAACCCGTAGTTGATTGTCCATCGGCATTAATAATTCCGGTTATGTCCAATCCCGATATTGTTGTAAAAGCTCCATCGCCAAGATATGGGGTCCATTCTCCATTGCAGAGGTTACTCAAATCCCACGAGTAAGGAGTATTGGGAAGGAGATTGCAAAGGGAAATATGGTTCATGTGAGTTTCCCTGATTTCATAGTCGGTAGTTCCTGTAGGATAATATCTCACATGTGTTGGACCAAAAATTCCGCCCCATGTCAGGAAAGCTGTCGTGGCGGTGACAAGGCTGTCAGCAAGATCAGTCGGGATGCAGGTTGGGGGAGGAGGAGGAGGAATTGTGTCGGCCAGGGTGGTGAAGCTGCCATTGCCAAGGTAACCGGTCCACTGACCGTTACAGAAGTTGTTCAGGTCCCAGGAATAGGCTGTTTCAGGAGCAAGGCGATGAAGTGTTATATT
>CAISJJ010000353.1 GCA_903885595.1 uncultured Bacteroidales bacterium | reverse complement strand
TGGTCTTGTCTTGCATGTCCATGGCAAAATTTGCTTTTAATGATGAACTTTCTGTTAACTTGTCTTTTTTAGCATTGGCTATAACGAAATATACCGGCAATTAAAGATATGCTCCCCTGTGGACATGTATCCGTAATGAATCCAATGCAATTTCTTAAAAATACAAACACAAAACATAAAAACGAAAAAAAACCATGGTCATCCGGGATTTTTCGCTGGATCTTCATCCGCTAACGAAGAAAAATGATCCTGTCCAACAATGTTGTTATACAGCACCGTGGGCAATGCCTTGTATTTCTTCGCGTCGAATCATGTGAAAATAGCGCATTTAATGGTCTCAGTTTCTAAATTTGCCTGATACTCCATCTGCTTCTCATCCTACCCGACTCAGGCAATCCGGGATCCAGCAAAATATGAGGCCGTTTTTTCTTGCTGCAAATCGTCTATGATGCTTGTATTGCATCGCAATCCCCCACTTATCATAGCCTCATCCGTAATATGATAATAATATAAAAATTAGACGCTAAAAGTTCTAAAATTTTCCGAACTAAATTTTATCTTTGCATATATTATCGAAATCAAATTGAATTGAGATTAACTAATAAACACATACTTGCCAAGCTGATTAGGAAGAATCAGGGAAATTCAAAATTGGTCAAGGCTGTACAGCAATTAATAGCTGATATTGAGGAAAGTGATTGGAAAACACCGCTTGATTTGACAAATAACAGGCCTGACGCTGATTGTGTTTATGGAGGCGAGTTCTATTTCTTTAATATTCATGTGCATCGAACATTGATATTAATTGAGTTTGAGGAAAATGGCGAAGCCACGATTGTTTGGGCTGGCAATCATGACGATTACGAATTGATTTTTAAGAACAAACGGATTTTGATAAAGAAGTGGTTGAGAGATAATAACTGGATTTAAAAATCAGCAAACATGAACGAAATAGTGGACATTAAAGAAGTGATGAGTTTAGAAAGGCTTGATAATGAATATGACTTACATAAAGCCTCTCTTTTGGAACGCAAATTACGTTTAATGATTGCAGAAAATCCTGATTTAAAACCAATCAGGAAAAAACTTCGTGATTTAATTAAGGATTACGAAGATAGACATTGGACTGATTTGGATAGCATAACTGATTCCCAAGTTGAATATTCAGAAAAAGCCGAGTCGATTGTAGATTATGAACAAAAATTCATTCAGAATCGCAAAGAAAGTATTAAAAAGAAACTTAAAGAATTCGACATGACCCAGCAGGATCTTGGCTTTTTATTAGGCCATCCTAAATCGTACATGAGCGAATTAATAAATGGAGTGTCCCAGTTTACATTAAAAGATTTAATAATTACACACAGGATTTTAGGAATAAACTTAAGTACTTTAATCCCAACGTCCCTTCAATCAGATACGCGTGATAAACTTACAGAATCGATAAAAAAGTTGAACAAACCGAAATTAAGGTTGCGGAAAACAATATTAGTATAAACAATAACAGCGCAACAGTCGGCAATTGTCCGCTGCATTTTGCTCATGCAGGGCACTCACGAGTTTGCAACCGTTAGTGGATACAGTTCCCCGCTTTAATTTCAGGCAGCCCTTTCGTTTCAGAATCCCTCCAGGCGGTTTCATCTCCGTTTATTTCTGTTTCACCCATTTTTATCCACCTGAATCACCGGGCTTGCTGCAATTTTGCATCAGTTTGAAACACTAAAAAACCTATGATATGAAAAATTTAATGTCACTGATCATCCTGGCGCTGGCTGCGTTGACTGGATCCGCACAAAACCTGACACCCACTTATTCCGATGTCGATTACGCAGGCAACGGAAATTCAAAACAAATGCTCGACCTCTACATTCCCGCCGGGGTCACAGCGCCAACCGCGCTTGTCATTCATATCCATGGTGGCGCATTTATGATGGGAAGCAAAGGAACGGGGGAGCAGCCATCGTTTGTTACCTTTTATAACAATGGTTACATATGTGCCGACATTAATTACCGGCTGAGCGGCGATACCCTTTGGCCCGCGCAGATTCATGACTGTAAAGCTGCTGTGCGATTTCTGAAAGTCCATGCAGCACAATATCATATCGATACCTGTAAAATTGGCGTCATCGGCGAATCGGCCGGCGGAAATTTAGTTGCCATGCTGGGAACAACCGGCGGCGTTGCGGAACTGGAAGGATTGCACCTGGGCAGTATCCATGCAACCAGCCGTGTTCAGGCGGTGGTTGATCTGTTCGGTCCGATCAACTTCCTGACCATGGATGCTGAAGCGTTGACCCTTGGTTTTGTTATTAACACCAATTCGGCCACCTCACCCGAATCACGCCTGATGGGCGCCCCTGTTCAAACCATCCCCGAGTTGGTGACCAGGGCCAATCCGACAATTTATGTTTCTGCAGATGATGCTGCTTTCTTTATTTCGGCCGGGGATGTTGATCATAATATTCCCTACACACAAGGTCAGAATCTTTGTGCAGCCCTGGTGCCTGTCATAGGTAGTCCAAGGGCAAGTTTTGAGCTGATGGCAGGGCAGGGTCATGGCGGTTCATTCTGGCACACCACCACCCAGGATGCAAAATACCTGACCTTCTTTAATACGTACCTCGATGGAAATTGCGGGACTGTAGGCACAATCGATGAGCGTTACATTTACCAGGATCTTAACATATACCCCAATCCGTCCAGCCAACAATTTACAGTTCAACTTCCACAGGATAAAGTATTTGATCTTCATGTTATGGACATTACCGGCAGGAATGTGATGACGAAAAATGATATTTCGGGAGATCAAACTTTCAACGGCGGATGCCTTGACACCGGCCTCTATCTTGTGCGGGCAACCAGTGAAAAAATGATCTTAACGGGCAGGCTCATGAAACAATAATACCTCCTTGGGATTATGGTTTGCGTTCAATAGCGGACTTCTGTCTTTCTGAAAGAGCCCTGTCGGATCAGAACATGTTCGGATCCGGGTATGGAATCACCACAAAAACCCACGCCAGTCGTGGGTTTTTCATTGTGTGCCGTGTATGGCCACTGACCGCCTGCCGGTGTTTATCCAGCTTTCGGTATTCACCAGCGGCGGGGTTATTACAATCCATCCCCCGGAATTTTCGACCCGGAGTTTCGGCAATTCACTGTTTCACTGTTTCGCTATTTTTAGCAAGCCCCTCTCTTATCTCCTCACTGTCCCATGCATGATCATTCTCCGACAGGTTCTGCCTTAGATCCTGTGACAGCAGTTCTTCCTGCATCCTGAAATTTTCGCGGGCCTGGAGAATGTACTGTTTCTGGTCGTGCCGCAATTCGGCCATCCTGATCATGGCCTCCTCATCGTATTGAAGGAATTTCTGTCCCTGACGGACAGCTGTATAACTCCTGTGACCCAGGTTGGTCAGTACATCCTCCGCCATTTTTACCGAGGTATGGAGACTCTCACGATAAATGTCGGTTATTCCCATATCGATGAAATCGTAAGCGTCTATCCTGCTTTTAGCACGAACCATGAGTTTGAGTTCGGGAAAATGTTTCTTAACGGTGGTGACGAGGTGCATGTTCGCTTCGGGGGAATCAATTGCGGCAATCATGATTTTTGCTTCAGCGGCTCCGGCTGAATTCAGCAGGTCAACTCGTGTGGCATCGCCGTAATATGCTTTAAACCCCATCTTTCGAAGAAATTCAACCCGGTCGGAATCATTGTCAAGGATGGTGGCCTCCACACCATTTGCCCGCAGGAACCTGCCAATCGTACTCCCAAAGTGCCCGAATCCGGCAATAATGACAGGGTGTTTTATTTCGATCTGATCTGCTTCCCGATCTTCGGGTTTCTCCTTAACACCAAACCTGGGATCAATAACTTTTTCATTCAGCACCAACAACAATGGGGTGATGGTCATGGTGATGGCAGTTACCGCCATCATGGTGCTCATCCATTCAGGGGTTATAATCTTCAATTGCCCGGTAAATGAGAACATGACAAAAGCGAATTCTCCCACCTGCGAAAGGGCAAAGGTATAAAGCAGGTTCTGGTCATTGCTGAGTCTGAAAACCCGGCCAGTGACGAAAAGAACGGCTGCCTTAACGGTCATCACGATTATAACCAGACCTGCAATGAGCCAGGGCTGAGAACCAATCAGTTCGAAATTGATCGAAGCACCAACACCAATGAAAAAGAGACCAAGCAGTAAACCTTTGAAAGGCTGGAGGTCGCTTTCGAGTTCATGGCGGTATTCGCTGTTGGCGAGCACAACTCCCGCGAGAAAGGCACCAAGCGCCGGACTAAGTCCGACCAGTTGCATCAGCATGGCGATCGCCACAACCAGAAAAAGTGCGGAGGCCGTAAACAACTCACGCAAGTGAGTTTTAGCAATGAACCTGAGCATGGGAACGATGAGGAATCTTCCGGCCGAATAAACTATGCCCACAGCAAGGAACAGCGAAATGGTCTGTAGCCAGCCCGGCAACTGATCGATGAAAGTCTGATGTCCCGATTCCGATATTTTGGTTCCATGCACCGCGAGCAATGGCAGAATCGCCAGAATCGGAATGACGGCGATATCCTGGAACAGCAAAACGGAAAACGATGCTTGTCCTGAAACAGTTTGTGACAAACCTTTCTCTTTGATGGTTTGAAGGGCGATGGCTGTTGATGACATGGCCAGTGCGAGTGAAATTGCCAGGGCTGCCTGCCACCTGAGCCCGGCGGCGATCAGGATCACGAACAGGATTCCCGCTGATAGTCCCAACTGCAATGACCCCAATCCGAGGATTGATTTGCGCAACCGCCAGAAATGGGAGGGTTCCAGTTCAAGGCCAATGAGGAAAAGCATCATCACCACTCCGAATTCGGCGAAGTGCATGATGTCCTGTCCTTCCTTACCGATAAACCCAAGAATAAACGGGCCGATCAGGATGCCTGCAAAAAGGTAACCAAGTACCGATCCCATGCCAAGCCTTTTCGCTAAGGGAACACATACCACTGCAGCTGCCAGATATATCAATGCCTGTGATAAAAAGTCCATTTGTGCGCAGTTATAAGTTTTCGCTGATGACCCAATCGTTCAGATAGGAGAAGGATTGCATTTGATCAACAGGAGTATGATCATTAACAAGGGATTCAAGCAACCTCCTGTATTGACCGGCGGTTTCGATGGCCTCCTCTTTGGTTAACCGGTGCGTGCCATGCAAGGCAAACGGGGGCAACC
This sequence comes from uncultured Bacteroidales bacterium, assembly GCA_903885595.1. Classification (GTDB taxonomy): domain Bacteria; phylum Bacteroidota; class Bacteroidia; order Bacteroidales; family FEN-979; genus CAIVAT01. Next base: position 1,236 of record CAISJJ010000353.1, on the reverse strand, counting down.
AGGACATTTTACAGAGCCGGGCAGTTTGTTCGAAAGGTGCAAGCAACTCCTTTATTGTAAACCGGTTATAACCATCTTTGCTGTAAGCCGACCGTTGACCGCCTGCTGTAATTGTGTTGAATACCAACTTCCCCTGCAGGTTTGTTCCGCCGGGACCATAGGCCCAGCCAAATTCCAGAACCATGTCGATCCATTGTTTTAAAAGGGGAGGAGCGCTGTACCAGTATAAGGGATGCTGCCAGATTATGACATCGTGCTCCGACAAAAGTTTCTTCTCATGCTCCACATCAATGTTGAAATCGGGGTACAGCTCGTATAAATCATGAAAAGTGAAATTAGGGGATGCCGGAATCTGTTTTACCAGCAAAGAGTTGTTGAGGGATTTCTCAAACCGCGGATGTGCAAACAAAATAAGTATTCGCTTTGACATAGAAAATAATGTTTATCTGCAATCTTCAACTTTAGCCGAGGTGATGCGATGTACTGCTTGTTCCTTCCCGAATATATCATTGATCCAATCCATATATCATCCCGGTTTTACTGCAAAATTAAATTAAAAAACGTCAGCCTGGAATATGATTTTCTCCACCGTGCCATTCCGGAAACGTTGAATGGGACCGGCAAGTTGGACTATGCCGAAGCGACGAACTGTTAAGTCTGATTAACCTTCTCTTTTACCTTCCAGATAAACGAAGCCGCAATACTGCCTGCAAGGATAACTCCAATAACGCCAAGCGAAACAAACGGATTGAGTTTGTAAAACTCAGAGACCAGCATTTTAATCCCGACAAATACAAGGATCAATGCAAGCCCGTAATGCAGGTAGGTGAAATATTTCAATGATCCTGCAAGAGCGAAATAGAGGGAACGCAGCCCCATGATGGCGAAAACGTTGGAGGTGTATATGATAAATGGATCATTGGTGATGGCAAGGATGGCCGGGATGGAGTCAACTGCGAAGATCAAATCGGTAGCCTCCACAAGGATCAGCACCAGCAGGAGAGGGGTGGCATGGAGCTTATGGTTCAGCCTTACCGTGAATTTCGAATCAACATAGCCGGCGGTAACAGGAATATATTTCCGGATGAAGTTCAGGAGCGGATTATTCTCAACTTTGATTTTAGTCCCTTTGTCCCGTGCAATTTTCAAGCCGGTAAGAATTAAAAAAACGCCAAATACATAGATGATCCAGTGAAATTTGGCTATCAGGGAAACTCCGGCAAATATAAAGATGGC
>CAISJJ010000352.1 GCA_903885595.1 uncultured Bacteroidales bacterium | reverse complement strand
TGGAGATGTGGAGATGGTGAGATTTGGGAATTTGGAGATGTGGAGATGGTGAGATTTGGGAATTTGGGAATTTGGAGATGTGGAGATTTGGGAATTTGGAGATGTGGAGATGTGGAGATTTGGAGATGTGGAGATGGGGAGATTTGGAGATTTGGGAATTTGGAGATGTGAAGTAGAGGGTGTGGGAATATCCAGCGACAACGAGATTGGCCAATCATCGAACTCCGTAGGAGTTCTATTTTGGTAGCCGTTATCAATGCGGCAAAATAATTCCGCTCCGTAGGTGCGGAAAATGTACTCATAGAATAATATGTATTTATCAATGATAGGGCAATAGCCAGAAAGATCAGGACGATTTCTTCCAAAATTTGATTTTAAATGTAAATTTGCATACTTATTATGCCTGGTAGCGCTGATCAGAACCACACGGCTATGTGTTTTAGCTGGTTCGGTGGGAGCGAAAGGGCGAAGCCGTTTCAATTTACGATCTGCGATTGACAGCCACGTTTCCCGTCACGATTTTTCGTCACGGCTTATTCAGCCACGCCGTCATAGGATTCAGTAACCCTTTCGACTCTTTCAGGTAAATCTTTACCGTCCCAACCTTCAGCTGGGCTTCAACATACACGGGAATCTTGTTTTTGTCGGCTGTGAACCATACAATCATATCCGAATTCTCCTTGAACATGCTCACAGTGCTGTTCATCTTTACCACGAACTTACTGCAATGATACCTCTTCCCGTCGCGCGTTTCGATGATCCCTTTGCCCTGCGATACCAGCTTCAGCGCGGTGGGATCGTTGTTGTAAAGTACCGATATGGGAATGGGCGTACCCGGCCTCAGGTTTTCAACTTCAAGCGTGCGGGGGTAGTAAAGTGAGCAAACCATGTCGCTCATGCACTGACCTATATTTCCCTGCCCTTTATCAACAGGTTCATTATTAAGTTTGTAGTTATAGTAAAACATGGACTGGGCCGGATAAAAGTACTGGGTAAGCAATACGGTGTTCTCATCGTGAACGGTATAGCGTTGGAACTTCACCGGTTGCCATGTCTGTAACGTGACCCACGATTCGTATGAATCCCTGACCTTAAAAAGGTGATCGTAGGTTGGATAAGTTCTAGCGTTGAGCTTCATGTGCAGCACCTCTTTGGTCCCCTGCATCTCCTTCACGGCCGACAAGGTGACCAGCGCAATGTTCGTCCAAACCGGGCCCACCTGGTACGACACATCGTATGAAAGATATTCGCCCGGCCCAACAGCCGTGTTGCCCTTGAAACACTGCGCGACTGAAATGAAGGGTATCAGAATGAATGAGATCAGGACGAAAGACCTGATGGTTAACAATTTCAAAGTAAAATGATGCAGGGTAGAAAAATTCACGACGGGAATCGAAAACATTGAAAGCGTAAGCATGGTATTGTTGTTTTAAGGTTATCGCAGGAGATAAAAATTTTTCAAAATTACAAAAAAACCGCTTTCTCAAACAAGTATTATATTTGGCTCAAACCCTTTCGGCGTTCCTTTTTGCGCTCAGAAAGCATTATTACAACATCAGATCCGATACTTTTCGTGTCGCGTGTCCCGTTTTTTCCATCAAATAATTAACCATCCATGATCCATAGCATACTCCTTTCATCGACCTCCATCCCCGTCGATCTCCGCTTTTTGGTGATCCTCACACTCTTTCTGTCGGTAGCCTCCTTCGTGATGAGCGCCTTCTCGGTTTACCTCTTTTTCAAATTCTACCGTGATAACATCAAGCCCCTGCCGGTGCTGGTGCATGCGATCACTGGGAACAGCATCTCCCTGCGGCTCATCAACAGCGGCAACAGCCCCTTTTTTATCTCGAAATTCATGGTTGCCAAAGATAACCGGGTGTCGGGATCCATTACCGATTTCCTGCCCCTCGTCGATGAAGACACAGGCTACCTGTCCCTCAGCATCATCAGGGAAGGTATGAAGGTGATGCCCGAACAGTCGGTCAAAATCTTTGAATTCGACCTCACCTGGTTCGAAGCCGGCGTTGACCTCGACAAAATCCGCGACATCATCCGGCACCTCGATGGTTTGAACGTTGAAGTACATTGCCACGACGTAGGCAAACGCTATAAAACCACCATCCGAAAAATCCTGTCTCCAGATCAACCAAAAACCTGAATTCATCCCGTGTCCCGAATTTTCGTCCCGCGTCCCGTGTCCCGCGTCCCGATTTTTCGTCCCGTGTCCCGTTTAAAACCTAAACCCCAATCCCCTTGACCTCCTCCCGCCTCACCCCCTTCATCAACGCAGCAGCCGTAATCCTCTCTGTATGGCTGGCCTACCTCCTGCGTTTCAATTTTGAGATCCCGTCATCCGAGATCGCCGAGATACCCATGGTGCTGGGATGCATCGTACTTATCCGTGTGCTGCTCTTCATGGGCATACGACATTTCATGGCAGAATTCCGGAATTCCGAAATTTCCGGGACCTTCCGGTTCATCCTTATCATGATCCTTGGAAGTTTCCTCTTTATCCTGGCCGACTTCATCAGCTACTATTTCATCAGCCAGCGGCTTTTTATTCCCCTTACCATCATCATACTTGAGTTTCTCATCACCACGGTACTGCTGATCTTCTTCCGCAGTATGGTGAATGGGATCAACATGACTGCACTACGCAAATCCAGACCATCTCAAAAACCGATACAAAAAACCGGGAGCGCTAAACAGGCAACATCGCGACATACACCTCAATCAGCTTGTGATCCGCTGATTGTTGCCCTCCTTGACGGCAAAAGGATCCTCATCACCGGGGCGTGCGGAACGACCGGCTCGGAGCTGGTGCGCCAGATATTGACATACCGGCCCGAAGCGCTTATCCTGGCCGACCATGACGATGAGGCGCTGGCCGGACTCGGATCATGGATCGCCCGGCAATTTCCGGCATCAAAACCAATATTCGAAAACGGTTTGCCCCATGGAATTGCCATCGGGGGTCACCTCAGTCAAGACCAAACGGGACAGCGCCCGTCAATAAGAATTTCATTGGAACTGGCCGATATCACCCGGAAAATTGCCATGGATGAACTCTTTGCACGGGTTCAGCCCCACCTGGTCTTTCACGCTGCATCATACAATAATGCCGCCCTTCTTGAAAACAACCCCCGTCAAGCCATCCGGGTGAATGTATTGGGAGTAAAGATCATCGCAGAATTAGCGGAGCAATATGGGGTTGAAAAATGTGTCCTGTTTTCCAGCGACCCGGGAACGGTGGCTGCCTCGGTACTGACAGCATCCAAACGCATGGCCGAAATGTGTTTTCATCCGGGAGCCAACCGCGTTACCTCCTTTGTCGTCATCCGGCGTCACGCCGACCCAAACAACCTGAATATAACCAGGCCAGCCATTCCGGGTCAGCCATTCCCGCCCACGACCCGGTATGAAAGCGATAGCCCCGGGGAACAATCCCATACCCATGCATCCAAACTTGAGCAGGCAAAAAATATGATCCTGCAGTCAGGCATCAATGCCGCCAGCGAAGATAACGATCTGTACCTGCAGCCTGCCTCATCCCCCAACCACGAAAAACGCTCATCCCCGCAACGGATACCTTCACAAGACCTCCTGCAACCGTTGCTGGAAAAGGTGAATCCTGCACCGGCAGCAAACCCCGGATCGTTACAAATTATTGACCGCCTGTGCCGTGAGCTGGATGTCCTCGATCAGGCAACGATCAGAGAATTGCTAAAGACTTTCCTGAATTCCGCATGACCTGCATGCCCCTTGCCATCAGCGGGTCCTGATCCGGATTATCCCTCTCCCTTACCTTACCGGTTAATGCTGCGCAATGGAGCTTGCTTTGTATTGCAAACTCCTTAATAAATTTTTGTAATGTGTTAAGAAGATGCTATGGCATTGCTTACGAGTGAATTAAACAGCCTTTTGTTATGATATTCAAATTAGAAGGCGCTGCCCCTTAGCCAAATATCAATAAAAAAAGTGCATTAAAATTTATTTTTTTGTAAATTAACTGAGTACATTTGTTGCTCGAAAGCAGGAATACCGCCTGATGAGGCTGCGCAGTTTGCAAGCCTGAAAAGTAGAAAACAAACCCTTGGAATCCGCCCCTTTCATGTGGTTGAGAGGGCGAAGCCATACCATACCCGAATCACCCATTACCAGTAAAACAGGTTTGAAACGCCTGGTCAGTCTTTTTCTGAATACGGATGGCAAGGGACATTTACGCTCCCGCATTCTTTGGTAGAAAATGTGATTTTTCGTCCCGCGTCCCGATTTTTTTAACTACGCTTTAATCCAACACCCATGCCAACAACCCCCCGCCTCCTGATCCTTGCAGCCCTCATGCTGGCTGGACCCTATGCATTCGCCCAGGCCGACCTCAGCGATATTTTTGCCCGCAAGGATACTACCTATAACGCCAACAACAAGCTGAAGGTAAACATCGAACCCGGTAAGAGCGATACCGTGCGTACCGGCGGCGAGTCAAGCAAGGTGACCGAGATGGTCATCCCGTTGGTTACGCCGCAGGAGGCAGCCGCCGATGCCGCCCAGCGTGTAATCAAGGCAGCCGCAATAAAGTCGGGCGGGCTGCGGATATACGGTCATTCCATATTTACCGACCAGACGCTAGAGGTTTATCGCACCACCAACGGGGCCCAAACGCCCGAAACCTATATCCTGGGCGCCGGCGACGAGATCCGCATCACCATCTTCGGCGCCTCGCAAACCGATATGCAGATGCGGATCAACAACGAAGGATACATCCAGCCGGCCGGCATGTCGAAGATCTTCCTCCAGGGTCTCTCCCTGGCACAGGCGCGCGAAATGCTCTCAAACCGGCTTTCTACTTTCTATACCTTCCGTTCCGACCAGCTTTCGGTGACCGTTGCCACTGCGCGAACGGTGCTGGTGAACATCTTTGGCGAGACAAAGATCACGGGAGGCTTCAATATTTCGGCCCTCAACTCGGCCCTCAACGCTATCTCGGCAGCAGGTGGTGTGACCGACATCGGGTCGGTGCGTGCCATCGAGCTCATCAGGGGAAAAAATAAACGAACCATCGACCTCTATCTCTTCATGTCAAACCCAGCCTACCAGTTCCAGTTTGAACTGCAGCAGAACGACATCATCTTTGTACCTGTAGCGAAGAAACTGGTATCGGTCGAAGGGGCCGTGAAACGCCCGATGATCTATGAGATGCTCGAAAACGAATCGCTTGCCGACCTCATCCGTTATGCCGGCGGGGTGCGCGTGGATGCCTATCCCGATTTCGTGCAGATCCAGCGCTATGCTGATGGCGACGTAAAGCTCTTCGAATGGAACCTTGCCGAGGTGATCTCGGGCAAAACGCCGGTTGCGCTGCAAAATGGAGACATTGTGCGAATCAGGTCAATCAGGAAACCCATTGAGCAGTTTGTTGAAATTACAGGTAGCATCTATTACCCGGGCCGGTACGACCTGGTGAACAGCCCTACCCTGGGCAGTCTGCTGGCCAAGGCACAGTTCACCACCCAGGCCAAGAAAGACCTGCTCTTCGTTGAGCGCCTGCGCCCCGATGAGACCGTTGAAGCCATCACGGTTTTATGGGCCGACGTACAAACCGGTGGCAATGACTTTACCCTGAAACCCGGCGACCGGATCATGGTTCCCGGTTTGGCCAATTATCGCGACGTGGGTAAGATCGCTGTGAACGGACACATCCGCGCCCCGTTCGAAAAAACACTGGCCCTGGGCGACCGTCTCACCGTTAAACAGGCCCTCGAAATGGCCGGGGGACTGAAGACAAGCGCCTATCCGGTGGCCTACATCTTCCGCCGCAACATGCTGAATCCCCTCGAAATGAAATATATCCGGGTCGATCTCCCCGGGGGCGATGAAACGCTTCTGCAACCCGGCGACCAGCTCAACGTATACGACAACACCCTCTTCACCAACATCGGGGAGGTGAAGATATTTGGCGCAGTCAAGCAACCCCATGGCATGACCTTCGATGCCGGTTTAACCCTGGGCGATCTCCTCACAACTGCCGGGGGATTTGCTGCCGGCGCTGCCTTCGACCGCGTTGAGGTTTACCGCACGGTGCTGTCGCAAGACCAGCCCACCCGCATCGACATGATCACCCTTACCGTTGATTCAGCATACAAAGTGGTAACACCCGCCGGCTTTGCCCTGCAGCCCTATGACCAGGTGGCCGTACGCACCATTCCGGCCTTTGCCCTGGGGCGACAGGTGGAACTCAATGGCGCCGTTACACGTCCGGGTATCTATGTGATGGGGTCGGGGAATGTGCACCTGAGCGATGTCATTGAAATGGCCGGGGGATTGCTCGAAAGCGCCGATGCCACCGGCAGCCGTTTGTTCCGCACCCTCAATAAAACCGGGAACATCGCCATGGATGCCCGAAAAGCGGTGCGCCGCAATGGAAATATCCGCTTCGATCCAATCCTGGCCGAAGGCGATGTGATCAACATCAACCGGCTGGAGAACACCGTGGCCATACGCTACAAGGCCACCGGACTGGAACAGGCCTATGGCGATGAAGGCATAAGCACCCTTGTGTACCAGGGTAAAAAATCGGCCCGCTGGTACATCCTGCATTATGCCGGCGGTTTTGCAACCAATGCCGACAAAAACACCGTCACCGTTGTCCTTAAAAACGGCCAGATGAAAGGAACGGGAAAGACGATCTTCGGCATACGGAAGTATCCAAAAGTGACCACGGGAGCGCTGATACAGGTGAAGAAAAAGGTGACAAGGTAACAGGGTGACAGGGAAACAGGGTGACAGGGAAACAAGGTGACAGGGTAACAGGGTGACAGGGTGACAAGGAAACAGGGTGACAGGGAAACAAGGTGACAGGGAAACAAGGTGACAGGGAAACAAGGTGACAGGGTGACAAGGAAACAGGGTGACAGGGAAACAAGGTGACAGGGTGACAAGGAAACAAGGTGACAAGGTGACAAGGTGACAAGGTGACAAGGTGACAAGGAAACAAGGTGACAAGGTAATAGTATCATGATATTCTTAAAATCCCGGCCCTGTAAGGGCCACATTTTGGTAGCCCGCAGAATGAACGTAATTTCCGCTCCGTAGGTGCGGAACAGATGAAAGATAAATATGAAAGATGACAACGCAACGGGGTAATAATTTGAATTTTGAATTAACATGACAGAACCTGAAGATAAAAAATCCGACGAAATCGATTTGCTGGAGATCATCCGCAAGATTTGGAAAGGCCGAAAAACCATCCTGATTACCGCTCTGATCTTTCTGATCATCGGCATCTTCCTGGCCTTTATCTCGCCAAAGCAATACCAGTCAAGTGTATCGCTGCTGGTTGAACCCGGCGGCTCAAACCCGGCGGCGAATTCTGCCATTTTGAAACAGCTCTCAGCGCTCACCGGCGTTCCAACCGGAGGATCGCAGGATGCCCTCACCCCCGCCCTCTATCCGCTTGTGGTGGGCAGTGAATATTTCCGGCTCGAAGTGTTGTATCAGAAGGTAACCGATCCGAAAACAAAGACGAAAATGACCCTGTCGGAATATTTCGATAATCATCCGCCGAAAACCCTGCAGGGTTTACTGATGAAATACACCATCGGCCTTCCCGGAACCATCCTCGGGGCCATCCGGGGGCAAAAGAAGGATGAAAAAACAGTTTCGCCAGTCCGCACCCTGCCCAAAGCCTCGATTCTTCCGGCAAATTTAGATCAACCCGGTATCCGGGTATCTGTTCTTGAACCTTCAGGGACTGATTCGGCCTCTCAAATGACGCCTGATGAAAAATCGAAAATCAGGGCGCTCTCCAGCCGCATCAAAGTAGAAATAAAGAAAGGCTCCCTGAATTTACTGACGGTCACCGTGAATATGGATGATCCGCTGGTGACAAAGGAGCTGGCAGGTTCAGTGGTGACCACCCTTACACACTATATCATCGATTACCGGACCCGAAAGGTGAAGAATGACCGTGAATTCATCGAGGATCTTCATGCCGGGGCCGAAAAAAAGTACAAGCGGGCCCAGCAGATCCTGGCATCGTACAACGACCGCAACCAGAATGTGGTACGCTCCGCCGCACGCACCGAAGGGGAAAGCCTCAAGGCCGAATATAACCTTACCTTTAATGTGTACACCAGTCTGTCGCAGTTGCTCGAGCAGGCCAAGATCAATGTGCAGGAAAACACCCCCGTGTTCACCATGATCGATCCGCCGTCGGATGCAACGAAAATAAGTTCGGGCCGCAATATTGTACTGATCATGTTGTTTCTCGGGATACTGGCCGGGGTGGGGATTGTGTTCGGGAAACCGGCGCTGGCGAAATTGAGGGGGCAGTTGAAGGGAACGTGACGAAAACGTGACACGCGTGACGAAGGAACGTGACGGACGTGACGAAAAGTAAAAATCACGTTGTGAAAACTTCATACCTCGTTGATCAATATTCGATATTTGGAGTCTGCAACCTGAGACCTGAGACCTGAGACCTGAAACCTGAAACCTGCTACCTGAAACAATAAAGGAGGATGACCGAAAACCAATTCATAGAGTATAAACAAAGTTGGCATGATGACCACCTGAAATGGATATGTGGCTTCGCCAATGCTTCAGGAGGTACTTTGTTGATTGGGGTCAATGATGATGGAAGTGTAACAGGTGTTGAGGATTTTAAACGCCTCATGGTGGAAATCCCAAACAAATCGCGAGACTTAATGGGAGTTACGGTCAATCTTAATGAGAAACTGGATAATGACAATCGCTTTCTTGAAATCATTATCCCCTCCTATACTGTTCCTGTCTCCTTACGGGGTCGTTATTATTTCAGGAGTGGCAGTACAAATATGGAATTGACCGGAAACTCATTGACTGAGTTTTTACTGCGAAAATTTGGAAGATCATGGGATGATGTCATTGAAGATACATTTACATTCGAGGATGTAAATCTGACAACCATCGAAGAATTTAAAAAGCTTGCTACTGATCGCTTGCCCTATGTTGCAACTGAAACCAACCCACTGATTATTCTTGATAAATTAAACCTGCTTAAAAACGGAAAATTTAAGAGGGCAGCAGTTTTGCTGTTTGGCAAAAATCCGCAACACTTTTTCATGCAGGCACATATAAAAATTGGAAAGTTTATCTCTGATGCAGATATCCAGACCAGTGATATTGTCGGGGGAAACCTGTTTCAACAAATAGAACAAACGCTGAGCATGCTGAAAACAAAGTATTTGCTAAGCCTCATGCCTCCATACCCAGAAATCCGCTTATTGCTGACCCATTGTTTTTGACCAAATATATTGAGAAGGCTGGTACAGGAACTGTCGATATGATAAATCGTTGCAGAAATGCAGGGATGAAACTGCCGCAATACACGATGGATGGAGCCTTTTTTATGACAACAATCTGGCGAAATACCAGTGGTATGACAGGTGGTGCAACAGGTGGTGCAACAAGTGGTGCAACAAGTGGTGCAATCCTGACAGTTCGTCAACAGGAGATCATTAACCTGATCCATCAAAAAAACCGGATCTCCTACCGTGAAATTGCCAGGATGCTCGACATCAACGGTTCGGCAGTTATTAAACAGATAAGCACGCTAAAGCGACATGGTGCAATTGAAAGGATAGGCGGAACCCATGGGTATTGGAAGGTTTTAAACTTAGGCCCCACTGGGCTGAGCGAATAGGGATTAGGCAAACACGAAACTTGAGACCTGTGACCTGAACCGGAGCGAAGCGGAGCTCGGCGGAACCAATTGCGAAGCAATCACGAAGCAATCACGAACACCCAAAAAAAATAAACATTATTGTGAGTAAACTTGAAACCTGCAAACCATAACCTGCAACACCCACTGTACCCTACACCTGATGTCTCATCCTGAACATATCATTACTGCTGGGAAACCGGTTATCGGCGATCAACTTATAGGCCGGCAGAAAGAGATCGGTTTGATCAACCATTATCTCGATACTGGTCAGAGTGTGGTGTTGATTGCGCCACGACGGTATGGAAAAACCTCGCTGTTACTCGAAATACTCCGGCAACGGCAGCGTGCCGGAAACTACACTGCATCGGTCGATTTCTTCGCAATCGCCAGTATCCTTGCCCTTGCAGCAGAAATCACCGCACAGGTGCTCTCCAATAAAAAATGGAACTGGTCGGTATATCAGCTTCGAACGCAACTCTTTGAATTGCTTAAAAACTTGCAATTCAGGCAAATCGTCGACCAGTATGACTTTATTTTAGGTTTTGGAAATGCACAACCCGACGAGTGGCAATTGCTATCAGAAAGTTTAAAACTGATTGATACTTTTGCAGGTGAAAACAATCGCAACATTGTTTGCGGATTTTCAGCTCCTGTTCCTCGCCTTTTCTTCGTTTCGCACGGATCATCCACCTGGGGCCTGTTGATAAGGATGAATTCAGGATTTTTATCAACGGTGTATTTGGTCACAATCAGGTACAACAGGGTGAGTCGCTTACCGATGAAATTCTAACCTATACCGGTGGCCATCCCTATTATACCCAGTTGCTGGCACAACAGGCGATATTTATGCAATCGACTAACAAAAGCAAACCCATACCGTTCGAACGGGTTCTTGACGAGGTACTCTCCCTCGAAAACGACTACCTGGAAAAAATGTGGGAGGCCATATCGGCTAACCGGCAGCAAAAAACCGTGCTGCTGGCCATTGCTGAGGGTACCGAGGCGTTATATTCACATCTCGATCGCAACCGCATCAATGTATACCGCACGCTGAAGCAACTCTCAGGATCAGGACTGGTGATAACCAAACCAACGCCCATGCTTACCGATCCGCTTTTCAGGACATGGCTGAGAAAACGGGTTCTGAAAATGTAAATCTGAAACCTGAAACTGACCGACGACGGACGACGGACGACGGACGAC
>CAISJJ010000351.1 GCA_903885595.1 uncultured Bacteroidales bacterium | reverse complement strand
TGCCAGGATCCTTGAAAAGGAGATAAGCACAGCTGAAGACAGGTATGGTTACATTGATTATTGTCATGCAGGAGATGCTGCGGGTGAGGCTTCCCAGTTACTTTATCATACTGAACTCGGTTTCAAAATCCTCGAAACGGCAGAGATCATTTCAGTATGCTTTGCCGTGATCAAAACTATTGCACCGGCTCTTAATAATTCAGATGATTCGGGTGGCGAAATTGGAGGTGCCCTTGAGCAGGCCGTGGAGTTGGTTGCCAGGACTGCCAGTGAAAAAGACCTTTCCGACACAGCAAAAAAGGAATTGTTCGAACTCTGTTTGAAGTATCATAATACCGACGGGATGGACATTAACAGTTGGGATATTGATCTCCTGAATGTAGCGGGTGAATTGGTTTCCAGCCAACAGGAGAAAGAGCGTTTGTTCTTGTTACTTGACCAAAAAGACAAGACAGAATCGTGGCATCACACAAATGAGTCGACTGCTCAGATACGCCAAAAGGTGATCGGATTCCTTGAAGGCAGCGCTGCGGCTGACAGTTATGTAGAATCAATGCTTCATTTGCCAGGGATCCGCAAGCAGTTTGTGGAGAAGTATATCCGGGAGAAAAATTATTCCGCGGCAAAGGAACTCTGTAAAAAAGGGATCATCCTGGATGAAAAATGGCCGGGAATCGTGGATGACTGGAATAAATTTCTGCTCACCATTGCAGAAAAGGAAAAAGACATCACAGAGATATTGCGGATTGCAACATTGCTTTTCCTTAGTAGATTCAACTCCAAAGAATTCTATCCGATTTTGAAGAAACATACTCCAGCAGATAAATGGAATCAAACGGTGGAGTTTCTGATCCGGGAACTGGATAAGAAAAAAGGCGATGAATATATCACGTGGATCTATATCCAGGAAGGAATGTTCGAAAACTTGCTCTCGTTCATTCAGGCAAATCCGCATCCTTTTAACATTGAAAAGTTTGAACAATATCTGACACCGATATACCCCGGCGAAATAAATGATCTTTACGAAAAGGCCATACGGAGATATGCCACGCACGCTTCAAACAGAAAGGAATATGCAGGGTGCTGCCGGTTGTTGCGAAAAATGAAGAAGCTAGGCGACAAGCACAGGGTTGATCTCCTGATTAACGATCTAACTATAACCTATAAATCACGACCTGCTTTCCTTGATGAATTGAAAAGGGTTTAGGTTAGGGAACTATCAATGCCAACAGGTAAGAAGAACATCAATGGCTTAATACTGAATATTTACGCAGAGGACATATGAATTACGAATTCTCCAAACCAGAAAAAAAGATCGTCCGCGAGGTCATTGAGACCGGAATCTTCCCGCCATTTCGCGAATCGCGATTCGCGAATTAGATGAATTATACCGATGTCGGTGCCTGGCTGAAACATTACCATAAACTTCGTTGGGTAAAAATATTCAGGGCATCTTCCCGTGCCAAAGTAATTTATTATTTTTACATTTGAAGCCATAAATTCATCTATTCTAATAAATATAATTGTCGACCCATGAAAATGCTGAAAAAAATTTCCTCCAGCCGAACGCTGGCCTCGTTGTGTATTGTTTTCATACTTGCAGGCTGTAATGGTCCGTCAGATCAGAATCGAATTGTGAATGAGGCAGTTGCTGATTCCATCAACAGGGAAATATCGCTGAGCCCCGAGTCACAGTTATTACTCAACAATTTCCCTACCCCGTTTGAGGTAACCGCCTTGCTTATAAAGGCCAAGGCAGGTTATTCTTTCGACATTGCCAATACTCCGGATTGGGTTGATAATTACAATACAGAGATGAGTAAAGCCCTGAATCTGGGTGTATACAGCGCAGATTTGTGTTACAGTGTCACCTACAAACGCATAGATGAAACCAATAAATTCCTCGCCTGTACCAATAAATTGGCTGATGAACTGGGTATCGCAGGTATTTATGATAAAACCCTGATGGATAAGTTCAAGAAGAACGACAACAACAATGAAGAAATGATTGCATTGGTTAAAAATCTGTTCAGGAATTCCAACGATTTTCTATCAAAAAATAACCGCACCCAGGTTGCTGTCATGGTTGTATCCGGCGCCTTTACAGAAGGAATTTTTCTGGCTGCCTCGGCGGCTGCAACTTCAGTGTTTGATAATTCGCAAATATTGGCCGTGATTGCCGCTCAAAAAGAAAATTATGAAAAATTGACAGCGATCCTTTCTGCCTATAATTCAGACCCGAAAATGAAATCCCTGGCCGATGACATGGCTACGTTAAAACCCATCTGGATACCTGTCGCCGTCGCACCTGGTAAAAAAGTTTCGCGGGAGCAAGCCGAAAAAATATTTGATCTGGCAGGCAGTGTTCGTGATAAGATGGTGAAATAACGCGTCACTTTTCAATTACCTTCCATTTCTCTTCCCGCTCTTTTGCCTTTTGGTCCCAAACCGGGAGGACTTCGTTAATCCAGGTCTCCTTCTCTGCATTGAGCCTGGTCATATCCAGCCCGATGAACTGCTGTGCTTTTGCTTTGGTTGCAATGTCGGGGTAAGGAACCGAATCATTTTTCCCGTGCTTTGCCAGGATCCTTGCCAGGAGGATGCGGGCTTCCTTGGCTTCATCGATTGAAATGCCGATCAGGCGTGATACCTCGATAGGTGAATGGAACGAAGCTCCGTGGCTTGCCGCGTTATAGTCCCAGAACCATTGGGCCTTGCGGATGTGGGATAGCGCCGGTTCCATTTCTTTTTCAGGAGCCCCGGCATCCCAGGCAGTTTTTGCCTCCATGTGGGCTCTGACGAGCTCCGTTTCGGCTCTGTCCCGGATCTGTTTTATCATGTCCTGTCTTTCATAGACATTGTCGCGAAGGGTTTCTTCGCTTTCCCTGTGACATACCTGACAAGTCTCTGAAATATTGTCCAACGGACTGGTGATCATATGGTTGGTGAATTTTTGTCCCCCCCGCACAATATAGGGCATGTGGCAGTCGGCACAGGCAACGCCTCGTTCAGCATGAATGCCGGTTTTGTATAATTCATAGTCGGGGTGCTGGGCCTTCAGGATGGGGGTTCGGCTGAACTGGTGTGTGAAATCCGAAAAATTCCTCTCCTCGTAGTAGGTGAAGGCCGCATCAGCTGTAGTTCCGTATTCCCACGGAAAGGTCAGGTAGGCGACATCGGGGGCATCGGGTCGTTGCTTGTCGAAAAAGTATTCTGCGTGACACTGTGCACAAACCAGGGAGCGCATGGCCTGGTGCGATGCCCTGGAGACATCTTTGCCCATTGCTTTAAACGCCTCCACAATCGCCGGACGCGTAATGCGCAGATCCATGGTCTTCGGATCATGGCAGTCGGCACAGCCAATGTAATTTATTATTTCCGGTCCTTTGGCAGCCCACTGCCCTCTGTAAAACTCAGTTGGCCCCATCTTCTCCATCAGTCGGGGTACATCAGGACTTTTGCAGGTCCAGCAGGTAGCCGGCTGGGGCCCGTCGTCGGGACCTTTTGGAGTACCCGTGCGAAGCGTGTTCCGGATATCGGCGATCGCACTGTAATGTCCACGACCCTGGTAGTAATCCTTCGAAAATGCATTTCCCGCCCAGATCACAACCAACCGGGGATCCAACTCCAGTTCGTCGATCTTGACGCTGCCATTATTTTTACTGCGAAAATTCCCATGGGCTGTCTGACGGTAAGTCTCGTATTCCCTGGGGTAATTCTTTCCCCAAATGACATTCCGGGGTTCAAATTCAGAGAGCTCGACTCTGGGCTTGAAAACATATTCTCTTTCGGCCCTTCGCTCAGTCACTGATGACGCCAGGAGTCCCAAAAGAAAAACGATGACCATGGTGCCAAAAAACAGTGCCCAGCTGATCCACGGAGCACGCTTTTTTTCTGTTGTCATATAATGGTTGTTAAGAATTAAGAATCAAAGATCAATATTGAATATTCTCCCTGGTTAAATGATCTGATATGCAAGGGTCCTAATCATCTGCTTATTCTCTTTCCTCCTCTTCATCATTTTCATCCCGCTCCGTGCGGCTTTCGATCCTTGTTTTTACAAGTGCGTTGGGTGTGGCCGCCAGGCCGTTGAGCCTCCCGTGCGGCGTTTCACGATGGCAGTCGAGGCAGGCCCGTTCCTGCAGGTAATTGTGGTATTTGGGCTGCACCGACATGAGGTATTCCATGCCGGTAACATTTTCGTGGCAACGGATACAGTTTTTCTGAACGGCTTGCCTGCCGGCTTCCCTGATAAGTATCACCTGGTGTTCATTACGCAGGGTGAAGATTGTGGCATGCCGCAACCCATCCTCCGCCTTAAAAAGATATTTTTTAAAAAAATTGTCATGGGGCAAATGACAGTCGTTGCAGTTCGCGACCTGCCTGTGGGCACTGTGTGCCCATGTATAAAACTGCGGGTTCATCACATGGCAGTTGATGCAGGTTTCCGGGTTATCTGAAAGATAGGAGGGCGCTTTTGAAATATAGAGCGCATAGGCAGCAAGGCCGAAAAAAATCCCGAGCAGTACAGCCACCGTAGACTTCCAATGATCGGGAGGGATAAGCCACCGGGTAAGTTTTTTCATATTGGGAATGATTGCCATTTTTGTCATACCAGCGTCAAAGCTAAGAAAATTATTAAAAGAATTTTATTAATAATTTTGTGCCAACTTTTTTCGGTATCCTTGTATTTAGATCATAACCTATGATCGGAGATTTGGAATAGAAACAATTTAACCATATAAATCGTAACAAATATGAAAAGAATCGACTTAAGTTTTTTTAAAAACAAATTTTACATTTCAGGATTTATGTCAGGGTTGTTTGTGGCTGTTTTTGCGGCAATTATTATCACCGCTGTCTACACACCTGAGACGGATACCAGCAAAGTCAAGGGAACCATGGCGAGCAAGGATTGTGCCCGCACAAAAGCTGTAAAAGACAAAGCAGCAAAACCAGATTGTTCTGATTGTCATTGACGGTTAAACATATCAAAAATACTACTCCTCCAATAATTTTGTCGTTGCCTCTTTTTCCAAATCCAGGTACGTAGTTTTTCCTGTGCTTACAGTGACGAAGTCAACAATACCACATGAACAAGCATCTTACCGTTATTTTACTTCTCCTGCTGGTCGGCTAAAGTATAACCTCGACTACCTTTCCCTGCCGGTGCTGGTGAAATGGTCCACCGGAGGGAGGATCCGTTTCTTTGTCAATGCCGGGCCCTGCGTTTCCCTGCCCCTTCGTTAGTCACTGTGGTTTGCGGGAATAAGCTATGGATCAATCGGTTCGGCGGCAGCAAGGGTCTGCCATGCACACCAAACGATCCTGGGTTTCAATACCTGCGGAAATAGTTACAGAAAGTGAACCTGCAAATATGGTTTTATTAAACTATCTGTCAAATCCCAAAGTCGTTTTTGGTCATCTGATTTCATTTCAACCTTTGGAAACGACCTTTCTTTTTTCCACGAATAACAAGCTCCGCTTTTTTTATTGGCTTCAATATCGTTCATAATGCTGAACACATTTTGAGCTGATTGTTCTACCGAAATTCCGACAAGAACATTCATTAGTTTGACAAAAGCCCTCATAGGCTGTGGTTCGTTGGCCAGAATTTTGGTTTTAACCAGTCCCGGCATGTATAAATTCAGAGGAATGGTTTGTTTTGAACTATATTCCCTTGTAAAAACATTCATTGACCACTGCCATCGACCCAATGCTTTTCGCCCGGTGAAGCTGTTTTGAATTGTTACATCTTCAAAATCCAACCTCACTGTATCTAGCCCCACAACACTAAGGATTTGAGAATTCGGAGTGTTTTTCAGTACCTGTTCGAGTTTTTTAATCATCAAGGTTCGAGAAAGAAAACCCAGTGCAAAATTCTGCTCAAATCCTTCGGAAGTAATTATTCTGTCATTTGCGATGGCATTAGCATTCAGCATGAGCAAATCGAGCGATTTGTTTTCCTGAAGAAATACTGCACATGCTTTTCCTGCTTCGTTTAGAATTGCCAGGTCAGAAACTATTGCCGAAATTTCATAATTCTTAGTTGCGGCCTTTAATTCCGATACTGTCGCATTGCATCTTGCCGCGTTTCTCCCAACAATTATCACTTTCCAACCTTCGGAAAGTAATTTTTTGGCAGTTGCTTTTCCAATACCATCTGTTGCTCCTGTTATTAATGCTGTTTTCATGGAACCCCGATTTCTGAATTTCATTTTATCTGCCTATCCTCTGAGTTGAGCGATGGCAGTTGTCCATTCTTCACAATGGTAAACAGATTTGATTTGTCCGTTCTCAATGGTATGGATGTCAATGGACATGGTTTTGAACGATTTTGTTCCGTCCAGCTCCATTCCCATAAAGTTACCCTTCGGTGAACCACTGAAAATGCATCTGACTACTACTTTGTTTTCTTCCTCAATCATCTCCTGAACTTCCCATTTCAAATCGGGTATCATCTTCCAGAATCCCGCGATTTGACCCATCAACTGAGTCTTCCCTTTTGTCTCCTTCGCATTGTGTGATTGGAAGTCGTTAGCTAAAAGATTTTCCAGAATCTCGCCTGGATTGACTTCATTGTTTACAGTCAGACATTTTGTATAAAAAGGTCTTACAACTTCTTTAAGGTTTTCCATTTTTTCAGTTTTTTATCGTTTGTGAACTAATTTCGTGCAAAAGTGATACATTTGTTCCGTATTCACAAGTAGTCATATTTACTTGATATAGTAATATAATACATACCAATGTTATATATCAATTGTTTAAAAAATTAAAATGGAACAAAAAGATTCAGAAAATATAAAAATGCAAATTGAAAACTGCCCGATAAACTATACCATGAATAAAATAGGCGGTAAATGGAAGCCCATAATTTTACATCGTATCAAGGTCGGGGTAAACCGGTTTGGAATTCTTCAAAGAGCCATTCCAATCATCAGCAAACAAATGCTTACATCCCAATTAAGGGAATTGGAAGAAGATGGTTTCATCGAGCGTAAAATATTCGCTGAGATACCACCGAGGGTAGAATACTCAATAACAAAGTCAGGGGAATCCATATTTCCGCTGTTGGATGCCATTCAGCAATGGGGGAAGGAACAAATGAATCAAAGAGGAAATGAAACCTGAATGCGATAGACCGACTTAAGCAATTTTCTCATTTTCAGAACAATAAATGCCTCTGTATGTAAGAACCGTTCAGAAACTTTTTGCCTGGCGCGTACACAACCCTGGCGAAATATCTATTCGTCAGTTCATCCCCGGCTTTGCGAAAGTGGTTGATTTATTATACGAAAGCACTCCACCCTTACGTTAATGAAATCGAGTCAAAAGGAATGAGCAAAAAGACCTGGGGAAAATGATTCTTTTTGAAGGATGAAAACAAAAAGCACAATTCAAATGAACAGGTATTTAATCGCTTTTTTACTTCTCCTGCTGGCCGCTCCGGCCGGCAGTCTGCTGGCCCAGAAGGGAGACTGGAGCATCGGGATCGAAGGCGGTCCCGGATTGTCGCTGATCTACGGCAGCGAAAACGTTTACGGCAATTCGGATCCTGCGCTGTCGGGCGCGGCGGG
>CAISJJ010000350.1 GCA_903885595.1 uncultured Bacteroidales bacterium | reverse complement strand
CTTTACCTTTTGGTTTTTCTATTGTAAAACTTGATTCAAATTACTATGGAACTACAAATGAGGAAAAAATTAATGATGGAATTTTTGATTTTCCAGAATCAGGACATGGGACATGGATAGATATCTCAAAGAAGCTGAACCGCCCTCTACGCGAGGCCCATGGCATCGTTTGGAAAGTCGAGGTCAACGGCAAGGATGCCCAGGATGAGTTTGATCTGTTAGACCCGATGGGAATTGGCCAACAAATGTTCAAAGTATGGTTTAACCGGCCGATGGATATTGAGTTCCCTCCTGCCGTTTCCATGGGGGTACGTTATCCATACACACAAACAGCCATTGCTGAAAACGGTAGCTGGAGCGCCGATTCGACTAGTTATACAGTTTATGGGACGGTTGGGTTGTTAACCGGCGATGGGATCAACAACCTAAGGGTGATTGGCGCCAGGGATACTGATCATTTTGAAATACCCACCGAAGACAGGCGCTTCCGGGTCATTGTAAACGGAGCTGGTTCATTATCCGCTGGTTTTATGGCCACCCCGGGCATGAATAAAGTGACACTTCAGTGGGAAAATCCACAGGAAGGCGTCAGCGATTTGTTGGGTTACAACATGTATCGTTTTACCTATCTGAACGACACCGTCACTTCCGACACAATTATGATAAATCCTGTTTTGATTACCGACACTATTTTCACAGATTTCAATGTAGAACCGGGTACACCCTACTTTTATGCATACAGGACCGTGCGCACAAACCTATCGGAGAGCGACCTATCGCAGGTGGTAACAGCCATGCCATATACAGCTGCGTTGGGTGATGCAAATGGTGACTTGACCGTTAATGTTCTCGATATAACTACCATGATCGCATATATGATCAACCAAAACCCATCATCCTTTATTTTTACTGCCGCTGATGTTAACAATGATAATATAATCAACGTGCTCGATGTGATCGGTGTTGTAAATATCATCTGCGGAAAGAAAAAAGATGTAATAGCAGAAAATCCACCGGCATATGTTTATTTGGATGATGGAACTATTTCGTTTAAAACGACGCATCCTGTGGCTGGACTCCAATTCGAGCTTGAAGGGAAAGATCTTGATAACATTCAGCTGCAGTCAAAATTTCCAGGATATGAGTTAGTATCATGTGTCTCAAACGGAAAATTACTTGGGATCCTTTTTAGTTACGATAACAAACCGTTGCCATTGGGATTACAGACTATTGTTGGGATTTCGGGAGAAACCGATCAACTGAGATGGGGCGAACTGGTTGCTGGCGATCTGCAAGGGAACCCGGTAAAGGTAATCCCCGATGAACTTCATGTTTATTCACTGGAGGATGGCATCCTGAATGTCTACCCAAACCCTTTTACGCAATCAACCAATATTCAATATGAGCTGTTTGAGCAGGCCCACGTGGAGATTGCCGTACATGATCTTTATGGGAGAATGGTTTCAACTGTATTTTCAGGATCACTGCCCAAAGGTGAATTCACCAAAACCTGGAATGGAGATGGAGTCAATGGGCGCATAAGCACCTCCGGAGTTTATCTGATAAGGTTTAATGCCACCGGTCAGTCAGGAAAAACAGTGAAGAAATACGCAAAGGTGGTGATGATTAATTGATTTGAAACTTTAACCGATGAAAATTTTACAAATCATTTTAATTCTGCTATCAGGGCTGACAATTACCTCTGCCGCTGAGAATGTGCTGATAATAAACAGCGCCTTCGTCAGGCCGGGTGATACTATCAATGTTTCAGCCAGTATCACCAATACAGATAGGTTCATCTCCTTTCAGTTCGATCTTCCCTTGCCAGAAAATGTCAGTTTTCTGACAAATTCAATCCATATGAGCGAACGAGGCACAGACCATGCGGCTATAGGAAATATGACAGGATCAAATCTCCTTCGCATCTTTTCTTACTCACCAAACAACACTGCTTTCCAGGGAAACAGCGGAGAAGTTGTCTCATTTCAGCTCGTGGCAGGTAATATCAGGGGAGAATTTCCACTGATTCTTACAAATTGTATTATCGGTGATAGTTTGTCGGCCAATATCCTGACAGGCGCCGAAAACGGAATTCTGTCGGTCTTTCCGCTGGGTTTGAATGATCAGGGAGGCAAATCGGAGGACAAAGTAGAATTGTCAATTTTCCCGAATCCGGTTGTTGATCATGCAAAAGTTTCATTTAACACCCCTGATTTTTCCGAAGTTGTCTTTAACCTTATAACCGATGATGGAAAAATACTAAATACAACCAATATGGGTAGATTCGGTAAAGGCTTCCATTCAATGGAATTACCAATTGACCTGATGAAACAGCTTAAACCCCGGGAAGTGTACTACTTTGTAATGTTAGTCAAATCAACAGCCGGAACATTGAGAAAGGATATGGTAAAAATTATACGAATTGAAAAATGAAATTTATACGGTTAGAAACCCAAATCCTCCATCCTCCCCTTCTCCTTGAGGAGAAGGGGCCGGGGGATGAGGTGTTTTTGGGGTCGGGGGTTGAGGTGTTTTTGGGGCCGGGGGTTGAGGAAGGCGAATATCGAATATTGAACAACGAATTTTGAAGTTTGAAGTAAATGATTTGAAGTTTGAAGTAAAAGAAATGTATATGAAAAAGCTTGTTGGTTTCAGAAGAGCAATTGCAGCAATCAGCCTGGTAATTTTATTCACACATGGGCTTCGCGCCGAAAATACGATGCAGATGGGTTCTGCATCCATGGGGCCAAACCAGAGCTTCTCCATCCAGGTTGACATCAATAACAGCAATGCATTTGTTGCGTTTCAATTTGATTTGCCAATCCCGGGCGGGTTCACATATGTGACGGGTTCGGCATTGCTGAATCCTGTCCGCGCAAATGGACATATTATACAGGCAAGCATCATCCCGGGCAACATGCTGCGGGTACTTGGATTTTCATTCAATAACACCCCTTTTATCGGCGCTTCAGGATCTGTTGTATCCTTTCAAATGACTTCGGGAACAATACCAGGCGCTTATCCTTTAACATTAATAAACCCCGTTATTGGAAATGCGAATTCTGTAAATATTCTCACTGGTTCGACCGATGGAACAGTTAACGTTTTGGCCCCCGACATCGACATTCCAGTCACATTGATCGATTTTATCCGCACGCCACTGGGATCAGCTACAGACATGACTTTGACGATTTATAATACCGGAAACCAGCCACTCGACGTGACAGGTATTTCGTTTACATCATCCTGTTTTTCAGTTGTGGGTTCTTCCATTTTTTCAATCCCGGCAGGACAGGATTACAATCTCATGGTTCGTTTCACTGCGTTGGTTAAAGGTATTTATGATAAAAAAATCACCATCATAACCAATGATCCTGATGAAGGAACCCAACAGGTCAGTTTGCATGCCAGGGCCTATGCAGTGAATGAGCTGCATACCGGCAATATGTTTGCATGGTCAGGTCATCAGGGAACCCTGACTTTTTCGATCAACAACATGGAACCCTTTACCGGGTTTCAATTTGATCTGGTCCTTCCTGCACCCCTGACCTATGTCAGTAACTCAGCCTCTCTGACCAACCGTAAAACCAATCATGTGGTTTCGGCCAATACGATATCGGGGAACAGGTTGCGTGTGGTGGCCTATTCGCCAACCGGCCAGGTGTTCAATGGGGTTGACGGAGATGTTTTAAGCCTGACCTTCGATGTGGATGGAATAGGCGGATACTTTGAATTAAATCTCCAGGATGTCATAATTGGCGACACGCTGGCGCAAAACGCTATATCTGATTCATTTAACGGAACCTTGTTGATTGCCGCCTCTGATGTTTTCAGTAACACCCAGGTCGATTTCGGAAATGTATCGGTTCTTGAAACCGGACATCAGACCTTGCGCATTTATAATTATGGAACCGACACCCTCAAAGTTGACCATATAACATTTACCAATCCCTCCTATGCCACAGGTGCAGCTTTACCATTCCATGTTTTGGTAAATCAATACAAGGATATCATCATTGACTTTCACCAGGCCATCAAGGGTCAATCCAACGGCATTATGAAGATATTCTCAAATGATCCGGATGAATATCCCTACAATGTCAACCTCACCGCCTTTGCATATATCCCAAATTATATCACCATCCCGAATTTATCTGCCAGATATATTGATACATTGATCGTGCCTGTCAAGATCACCAACATGGAAGCGGTTGTCGGATTTCAGTTTGATATTGAGATCCCCTCCTGGATGAGTTATGTTCAAAATTCAGCAACATTGACAGCCAGGGCTCCCGGCTACATTTTACAAGCCGACAACATAACAGAAACAATAATCCGGGTTATCGCTTTCTCACTTTCCCAGACGCCACTTACAGGAGATACCGGAACTGTGGTAAACCTGAAGTTCAACATTCGCGCAACCAACAATCAAACATCAGCAACACTCATGCTCTCAGATGGAGTGTTAGGAAATGTATCGTCACAAAATGTTCTTTGGGGGATGATCAACGGGAATGTAAGTATAGCCATGCTGCCTGCAACTGTTAATATTACAGGCAATGTAATTCCCGGTCAACCAGAATGTCACAATGCCACTCAGGTTATCACGGTAGCAGGTAATGGAAGTACTTTTATCGTTCCAAACGGCGCAAGCGCCACGATGATTGCCGGGCAGAAGATTATATACCGGCCAGGGACCATCGTCAATTCCGGGGGTTATATGCACGGGGCCATTACCACCACAGGCCAATATTGCGGCATGAAAGCCCCTGTATTTGACTCTGTCAGATCGTATGGAGACAAGAATACGTCAAATTCAGAGCAATCTTTTTTCAAGATATACCCCAACCCTACAACCGGAAATTTCATCCTTGAACTAAAAGAAGAAACTTTACCCGTAACAATCAGGGTTGAGATTTACGGTAGTCAGGGAGAAAAGGTATTTACCAAAGTTTTATATGGAGAACGGAGACATGAGTTCACCTTATCAAACGTGCCAGCCGGGGTTTATTTTATCAGGGTTATCTCGGGCTTTAAGACAGAGGCAGTAAAGATTATAAAGCAATAAGCTGAACGCATGACTAGTGATCAAAGAGCAACTCCGCACTCCAACCAGTAAGATCTTTGTATATATTTCGTAACTTGAGTGTATATATTGTTTAAATATAAAATAAATTCATTGATTGATTAGGTTTTATCTCAATAGCATAAATATACCAATACAAAAAAACATGAAATACCCAAAATAAAAATATTCATGCATTCAGTGAATGTCACTTATGTCGATTAAATCATCAAATAAGACATGGTATTATACATTGAAATTCTGATTGTTAGTAACATTGAGATGCGCAGAGATTTTTTGTCAAAACAAAGATTACTGTGGTACCATCATGAAATTAGGTTTGGTAAAATTAGGCTTTTACCAAACAATACTATATATTTGTCTTGTAATAGGCATTAGCAAAGTAGCTTTGGGAGTTGACCTTACCACATGCTCAATATGCAAATAAATGTCTAACATATCGGATGCCATCACCGTCTCCAATTCCGGGACGGGTAGTGCCATGGTAACGGGAAATCCACTGCCTATAGCCACCGTAAGCGCCACAACGGCTATCTACGATGGAAGCAGCGCTACCTTGAGCATAACCCTGATAGAAAGTCAGCCCTGGCACATTGCAGACAGTAAGGGACACCCCCTACGGTCAATTGGATCAGATGAGGAAAGTGGTTAAACAATGAACATTCGACAATAAACAATGATAACCCGTAAAAAAATGAAAAAGTTCAGATTATCGATCATATTTGTTTTATTGGTCGGCATATTCAGTACACAGGGGCAACCTACATCAAATTATGCCAGGATTGATCCAAACCATTCTGAATATGCTCCCGGTGAAGTGTTGGTAAAATTCAAGGATGATATTTCGGTAAATATCAGGCATATTCAAAATGTTTTGAATACAGGCATTTCAGGTATAGACCTGTTTATCCAAAAATACAAAGTCAGTCAATGCGAAAAGATTTATCCTGCGGAGATGAAACGCATGACTAAAAAATTTATAACAGCTCCGGGAGGCAAGCAGCAGGAGGTTTCACAGTTATTCAATATTTATAAATTTAAAAGTTCCGGAAAAATAAATGTCCTTGAATTGATTGCAGAGCTAAAAAAGGATTCTGCCGTGGAATTTGCCGAACCGAATTATTTTGTGTATTCATTGGGAGCGCCTGTTACAGAGCCCGACGACCCGCTTTACCCGCAACAACCATGGCTGCTGACCATCAATGCACCCGCAGCGTGGGACAGTACGACAGGAGACACAACCCAGGTGATCGGGATCATCGATACCGGTGTCGACTGGACCCATCCTGATCTGGCCCCGAATATCTGGATCAACACAGATGAAATCCCGGGAAATGGTGTCGATGACGATTATAATGGCTTTGTAGATGATGTCCGCGGATGGGATTTTATCAACCATGACAACAACCCGATGGACGACAACAGTCATGGTACGCATGTATCCGGTATTGCAGCAGCCAGGGGAAACAACGGCATCGGAATAACAGGGGTGGCATGGAAGGCCAGGATCATGCCGGTAAAAATGCTGCAAAGCTCAGGTTCCGGCACCATGGCTGACCTGGCGGCAGCGATCAATTATGCAGCAAATAACGGTGCAACCATTATTAACCTGAGCCTGGGATATTATACCGAATCCTATACTGTAAAAGCCGCCCTGGAAAATGCGTATGCCGGTTCTGGTTCCGGAGGCGGTTCTATTCTGGTTGCGGCTGCAGGAAATGACGGGAACTGCATTTGTGAGGATTGCGACCTTTGTTTTACCATGTTCCCTGCCGCCTACTCATTTGTGATCGGGGTTATGGCCAATGGTCCCGGAACCGGATTTTCCAATTATGATCCATCCGGTCCCATTGTTTTCTCTAATCCCGAACAATATAATTATGAAATCTATGCCCCCGGTGGCAATATTCTGAGTACTTTACCTTTTGGTTCATACGGTATGTATTCAGGAACCTCAATGGCTGCTCCGATGGTGTCGGGAGCCATCGCACTTATGCGAAGTTACGATCCCTTACAATCGGGCGAAACGCTCCTCTGCCGACTGATACAGGGAGCAACGGATGGCACCCTGAACATATTTAACAGTCTGGATCCAATCCTGATCCCACAATTGATCCCATTGGATATAACCCTACATGATACACTGCCGGGGTGTAACAGGAATAATATTGCCAATGCCGGAGAGCAGGTCAACTATACCCTGACGATACAGAATTCCGGCGGATGGGCCGACAGTGTCCGGGTCATCATGAGCCTGCAAAACCCTGGTGATTCTGTCGAAGCCGTCATAACAGATAGTCTGTGCTATCTTGGTGATATTTCACCCTACGGTTCCATTCCTTCGACCGGCCCACTTGTTCTGACCATTTCGCCCAACTCCCTGCACCATACCCGCATACCACTAAAGTTCCTTATCATATCTCAGAATGCACCCACCATCACACTGGTTGATACCATCGATGTCTTCCGTACCGACCTGTTGCATGGCCGGCTTGATTCGACCCTTGTGCTGACCCCGGATAAAAGATGGATTGTTTATCCCTGGTTTTATATAGAACCTACCGGCGCGTTAATTCTGCAACCTGGCACAGAACTGGAATTGGAACAGGGGATAAACAACTATGGTTCCATTATCTGTCAAGGGACCCCTGATAGCCTTGTCCGTATTTTTGGACCGTATGGTATCAGAGACGGTAATTTTTCATTTACCTATACTGAATTCAACAATACAGGGTGTCTTTATGGGTCAGGGAATTTTCGTCATTGTATTTTAAACAATACCAGTATAACAGGTGGATTTTACGATTTCTCTGAATGTGTTTTTAACAATTGCTCAGGAGCTATCCGATATATGGGAACAATGAAAAGATGCAATTTTATCAATTGCAGGGGCGTTCTGACAGCTTATTGGGCGGGTTGTCTGGATTATTCTTTTTGCAATTTTTCTCAGACGAGCAACTTTGGCGGGCCCTATTTCTTTCATGGAAACGGACGCGCAATGACAGGTAATAATTTCCTTGATGGACCCGGAATACAAGTTTTTAATCCGCCAAATGGAGATGTTTTCGAATTGAACCCTCAATATTGGGGCACTGCAGATACGGCCAAGATTGATAAAAAGATAATGGATTTCTGGGATGACCCATCATTGCCCATTGTCAGGTATCAACCCATTCTGATAAAGCCCTCCGATTCGGCACACGGTATTGTCTGGAAAGTATTGCTTAATGGTATCGATCCTCAGGATGAACAGCTTGATCCCATTGGACCTGGACTGGTTAAATTCGATGTTTATTTTAATCGTCCCATGGATATCAATTATCCTCCACGAGTTACTTTTAGCGCCTGGGAACCCTATACCCATCGGGTCGTCAGCGATTCTGCCTCATGGAACAATGATTCAACCATCTGGACTGCCTATTATAATATCATCAATGGAACGGGAGATGGGATTAATGTCATTAAAGTATCAGGAGCAAGAGACGATGAAGGGTGGGAAATCCCACCGGAATTCAATAACCGTTTTCAGTTTGTTGTTCAGGCCGCCTCTGCAGCAGCATTAGATTTTACCGCCCAAGCCGGATTGGATCAGGTAACGCTGAAGTGGCCTCCTGCAACCTCTTCCGATTTTTTGGGTTATAATCTCTACCGGTACAAAAAAATAAATGATAGTCTGATTTCTGACACTGCTCGGATCAATGCTCAGCTAATTACTGACACTGCATTTATTGACCAAAATCTCTTGACCGGATTTACCTATTACTATTTTTATAAAATATTGGGAACAGATTTTCGCGAAAGTGAAAGAAGTAAAATTGTTTTTGCCATGCCCTTTTCAGCTCAGAATGGAGACGCAAATGGAGACATGGTGGTGAATGTTCTTGATATTTCCACCCTGATCTATTATATTCTGGGTAGGGATCCTATACCTTTTGTTTTCTATGCCGCAGATGTCAATAATGACAATTTCGCAGATATACTGGATGTTATCGGTGTCGTTAATATTATCCTTGGATTGAAGCAAACTCCACTTTCCGACCAGGCAATTGATACTAATCAAGCAACGATCAATTTAGAAGCAAATGAGATATATCTCAACAGTAAAGGCAACGTCGCTGCCCTTTACTTTGAACTCGCCTGTAAGGAACCTGAAAAAATTAACCTGACAAGCCGGATACCTGGTTTCGAACTGGCCAGTGCAGTCAATGGCGACCGGCTAAGATGTGTTATATATAGCCTGCTCAACCAACCGATACCCGCTGGTATCCGGCATCTTATCACCCTGAATGAGGAGGTGACTTGTCCTTCCTGGGGAAACGTTGCAGGAGGAGATCCAAATGGCTTCCCGGTAAAGTTTATTGCGAATATTTCTTCCGGTTTTCAACAGAAAGAATTTACCCTCTATGCCATTCCAAACCCTTTCAGGAAACAGGTTTCCATTTATTACCGGAATCCGGTTCCCGCTTCGGGGGAATGGAAGATATTTGATATTTCCGGTAATCTGATATCCAACGAGCCAATTCCTATTCAGGATACAGGAGAACATTGTATGATATGGGATGCCGGTAGGGTTAAACAAGGGACGTATACGGGGTTAATAACCCTGAAAACTTTGGCAGGAGAGATATTCCACCAAAATGTAAAACTTATTATGGTCAACGATTAGGATTATTTATAAGTGAATTATGAAAAAGCTCCTTTTTCTGTTTCTTTTCCTGATTGCCGGGGTTCTGCAAAGCCTGGGACAGGGATTTGCCAATAACCACACACGGGATCCTTTCAACCCTGCCTGTGAGGAGGGCGAGATCCTGATTAAATTCAAGAATGAAGTAATGGCTAATCTCACAACGACAAAGGGAACAATCAGCGTTGGTATTCCATCCATTGATGAGATATTCACAAGATATCAGATCGGGGGAGGGAGGAAGGTTTTTCCAGCCTCAATCCAAACTAATGTACCTGCCAGAATGATTAATATTCCGGCAGGGCCGCCGGTAGTATTACCAAGCCTGTTCAATATTTTCAGGCTGAAAGTATACCAATGCCCTGATTTACCTGGTTTGATCAGGGAATTAATGTCAGACCCTGCCGTGGAGTACGCCGAACCCAATTACGTCATCACCACGATGATTACCGAACCCAATGACGCCCTTTGCCAAAGTGGAGATCAATGGTATCTGGCAGATATAGGCGCCCCTTACGCCTGGGACTCGGTGACAGGCGATACCAGTCAGGTTGTCGGCATTATCGACACAGGCATTGATTGCGATCACCCCGATCTGGATGGAAATATCTGGATTAACAGAAACGAAATCCCGGGCAACGGGATCGATGATGATAACAATGGCTACGTAGATGATGCTCACGGCTGGGATTTTTTCAACAATGATAACAATCCGGATGATGACAATGGACATGGCACCCATGTTGCCGGCGTTGTTGCCGCCGAAACCGACAATTATATCGGCATTGCAGGCATTGCATGGCACGCCCGCCTGATGCCCTTGAAAGTTCTTTCAGGAACAGGGAGTGGAAATATGGGTGATTTGGCAGAAGCCATAAATTATGCAGCCAATAATGGCGCCACCATCATCAATATGAGCCTTGGCGCTTACAGTGAATCGCAAACCGTGAAGGCCGCGCTGATAAACGCTTATGAATCGTTGTGTCCGGTTGCGGCCGCCGGTAACGACCATTATAAAACAGATACGATATCCCCGCCTGCTGATATTTATGCTCCTTCATTCCCCGGATGTTATCCCTTCGTTGTGGGCGTTGAAGCTACTTCGCCTGATGGAACCCTTGCCGACTTTTCCAACTTCGACCCAAGCGGGTTCAGCCATTGCTGGAACCCTTCCGGTTATAATTACGAAGTCATGGCTCCCGGTGTAAATATCATGAGTACCTTCCCGAACGGAGGCTACAGGACTTTAACAGGCACCTCCATGGCATCGCCGGTTGTGGCCGGTGCCATAGCTTTATTAAAATCATACAAACCAGGAATCTCCAATGCCGAAATTTTTGCCAGGATCATCCAATTTTCACAAAACGGTAAACTAAAGATTCCCAACCTGCTTACCAGTGCCTTGAACCCCGATCTTCTATGTACCGGCCAGACGGTTGTGGATACAACAGGTAACGCAGATCATGACGGGCTTCCCGATGCCGGGGAAACAATTGAAATCTTCTTCACGGTAAAAAATGCAGGCGGGTTTGCCGATAGTGTCTGGACCAAACTTCGTCTGTCCTATCCCGGAGATACCAACTGCATCATACTTATTGATAGCCTGAGCTTTATCGGCAACCTTGATACTGCAACCAATTACGGCAGCATACCGGCATATACAACACTTACGGGCGAAAGGGATCCCTTCAGAGTTTATATCAGGCCCGGCGTGGTCAACGATAAGGAAATCATGCTTGAATATGAAATTGGAGCAAAACATTCTTTTACAAAGACCGGTACCTTTATGATTACCCTGCAGAATGCCCGGGAACTTTGCGGCGTACTTGATTCGACATTATCGATAACAGCGGGAAAACTATGGCTGGTCAGCAGAAGTTTCAAAATTGCTGTAACGGGTGTACTCAACATAATGCCCGGCACCCACCTGACCATTCAAAAGGAGATAATAAATAAAGGGATCATCAACTCGCTGGGAAGTGCCGATAGTATGGTTACCATTGACGGCAACAAAGGAATAACCGATTGGCCAGGGCTGGGAGAGGTCCATTTGAAATACTCACTTGTCAGATCTGAGTCCGGCATATTTTTGAGTTCAGTCAATACCACCATGGACCATTGCATTTTTGAATACTGCAATACCATTATCCATAATTCCCAATTCACCATGACCGACTGCATCTTCAGGGAATGCGGCGATGCTGTTAGCTGGAGCTATGGAACTGCCAAACGGTGTATTTTCGATAATTGTATCGGTTATTTCGGAAACGGAGCGTGCTGGCTTTATAATAACAATTTCTCACACAACCCAGTTACCAAATCGTTGTATGCTAGCGAAAACATTAATGCAGGCTTTTTCAATCCCAAAGTTGTAGTGTCCATGGGCCATAATAATTTTTCCGCCGGAAAAAATGTAATGGTATACAGGACCTGGGCCTACGAGTATGATACCATTCCACGACATCAATACTGGGGCACAACGGACAGCGTTGAAATTGACAAGTTGATTTATGATTTCTGGGACGATCCTGACCTGGCCCAGGTGCTATTCAATCCCATACTGGTTGAACCTACCGATTCTGCTCATGGATTTGTCTGGAAAGTTCATTTAAACGGCCAGAACCCTCAGGATGGAAACCTGGAACCCATTGGCTGCGGAGATGTCAGATTCGATGTTTACTTTAATAAACCCATGGATACAACCCGGACCCCATATCTTTCTTTTGGCGTCAGGTATCCTCATACCCAACGTGTGGTGGAAAAAAATTCCCGGTGGAGCCCCGATGGGAAAATATGGATAGCATGGTATCCTATTGGTCTTGAAACAGGAGACGGAAACAATACCATCAGGGTCTCAGATGCGTATGATCTGGAAGGATTCCGCGTTGCCACTGAAAAAAATGAACGGTTCCGGTTCGTCATCCAGGCCGCTTCGTCTCTGGCTATAGACTTCAATGCCACCCCCGGAATAGGTAAAGTATTTCTTGAATGGCCGTTTGAGACCACGAACGACCTGATGGGTTTTAACATGTTTCGCTTCAGAAAGATAAATGATACTGTAACAACCGATACTTTGCTTATTAACCAAACTCTGATAACAGATTCTACCTATATTGACTATGGTGTTTCGCCCGATTCTATTTATGGTTATTGCTACCGGATTGTAGGAACGGATAACAAAGAAAGCGATTTCTCCAAAGTAGCTTATGCCAAACCGCTTTCGTCGGCCAATGGCGATGCAAATGGCGATGAGCAGGTGAATGTGCTGGATATAACAGCCATTATTTCCTATATACTGGAACAAAATCCCAGACCATTTCTCTTTGAAGCTGCTGACCTGAATTATGACAAAAAGATTGACATTCTTGACATCGTTTTGCTTATCGAGACCATTACCAATGGAAAATCAAAAACTGATCATTTCCGGGAAATAACCACTCCGGCATACTTGGATATCAGGAACGACCAATTCAAAATTTCCTCTTCGGGAAACCTTGCAGCCATTCAGTTCCGTATCGAGGGCGAAAAGCTTGAAAACCTGGAATTGACGAGGTGTTTTGATGATTTTGAATATGTAAGCACCTGTGATAAATCAAGGATGATAGGGCTGATTTTCAGCTATGATCTCAGGAAGCTTGAGGCAGGGCTCAAAACGCTTTTTGCATATCATTCCAAAACTCCGTATATTAAGAATATTCAAATCCATGGTTCAGATTCAGAAGGAAATTATATTCCTGTTTTGATCGGTTCATGCCCCGTGGATGTTGCAACAAATGAGGGTATTCAGATCATTCCAAACCCGTTTTCAAACGGAACAACAATTTTTACGAAGATACCATTTGACGGGAATGTTTCTTTATCGGTTGTAAGTTTAGAAGGAAAAGAGATCTTTTCCACTTCCATAAAATCAGTCCTGCAGGGCGATTTCAGTTTTTTCTGGAATGGGCTGGATAACAATCGATCCAGGATAATGCCAGGGATTTATATAGTTAAAATCCTTATATGGAATGTAGAAGGAAAGGAAGTTGTCGCTACAAATAAAATGGTTTTTTTAGGACAATAAAATGATTGGCCATGAATAAATCAATGAAGTCAATTTTGTCAGCGCTCATTTTTTTAATGGGTTGCGGCCAGGTGTCAGGTCAGGAGTATCATATGTCTTCAGAGATCAGGCTGGATCCGAAGAATCCTCAATCCGTCGCTGACGAAGTAATCATCAGGTTCAAAGACGAGGTCGATATCACCATTCTGGCATCAGACAATGGGGTACAGACCAATCTTGTTTCCCTGAACAAAACCCTGGAAATGGTCCATGGCAAATCCATGCGAAAAGTATTCCGTTCCTGTACCAGAAAATCGTTTGAGGATTATAATGCACAGCAGACCGGCAATCGTAAAGTCACAGCCTTATATAACTTTTACCGTTTGAAACTGAATGATCGCCAGGATATCAATGAAGTTATTTCAATATTAAAAAGCGACCCGACTGTTGATTATGCCGAGCCCAATTATGTTTTCTATGCCATCGATCTCATTCCGGATGATCCTATATACCAGGCCGGAGCACAGTGGCATTTGGATACCATCGGAGGCCCTGCCGCATGGAGTATTACCACCTCCGACACCAACCAGGTGATCGGGATATTGGATACCGGTATCGACCTCAACCATCCTGATCTTGAAGCAAATGTATGGATCAACCGCGATGAAGTTCCCGGCAATGGCATAGACGATGACAACAATGGGTTCATCGACGATCACCGTGGTTGGGATTTTGTGAATGACGATAATTTCCCCGACGATGATAACAGTCATGGTACCCATGTTTCCGGTATAGTCGCTGCGGTTAGCAACAATACGACCGGGGTGGCCGGAGTAGCCTGGAATGCCCGTCTGATGGCGCTGAAGATGCTTCAAAGTTCAGGGCAGGGGAATGCTGCCGATTTTGCCGAAGCCATTCAGTATGCCTCTGAGAATGGTGCAACGATCATCAATATGAGCGTAGGCAGTTATGCGGAATCCTATGCCGTAAAGTCTGCTCTGGAATATGCTTATTCATCGGCCTCCCTGGTGGCATCAGCCGGTAACGAGTTTTATAATCTTGATATGGCGCCCATGTATCCGGCCTGTTATTCCTATGTGCTTGGGGTCGAATCCTCGGATTTTTACAATGAACTTGCTTTTTTTTCCAACTTCGATATTGATGGGCCTGTAACAAGCACGTTCCCTCAACTTTACAATTACGAAGTCCGCGCACCGGGATTGGCGATCTACAGCACTTTCCCCAATGGCGGTTACCATGCGCTGACCGGTACTTCGATGTCGGCCCCGATCGTTTCCGGTTCGGTTGCATTGTTAAAAAGCCACTTCCCCGGAATTTCCAATGAAAAAATCTTTGTACGGCTTATCCAGGGGGCAGAGAATGGCGTTTTGAACATTTTTAACAGCCTCACCATTTCACCTGTTCCGGTACTACAGTTCCTGGATTTTTCCATTCTGGATACTTTGCCTGGATGCGACAGGGATGGAATCGCCGATGCAGGGGAGACCATACAGATGCTTGTAAACCTGAGAAATTGCGGGGGCGCTGCCGATTCAGTCTGGTCAACCCTGCGGTTTGGGCTCTATGAAGATACTACTGTGGCTATCATCCAGGATAGCGCTTCGCTGATCGGGGATATCTCTGAATATGCCACATTGAATAACAGCTTGGCCCCGTTCAAGGTTCATATACCTTCCGGTGTGGCCCATAACAGGGATATCATATTTAACGTCATCACCGGGGCGGCCAATTCAGAAACCATCCAGACACCCATCATGATAAAGGTTCATAACGCGAAGGAACTTGCCGGAGTCATGGACACAGTGATGTACCTGACACCAGATAAACTTTGGTTCGTCAAACGAAGTTTCAGGGTCGGTTCTAACGGGATCATCCACATTTTGCCCGGGACGACCCTGGAATTGCAAAAAGAGTTCATCAACCGTGGCAGGGTTGATGGTTATGGCACTCCCGACAGCCTGATCAACATCATTGGCCCCGGGGCTTTCGGCGGATTATGGGAATTCAGTTATACGAAATTTACAAGCCCGGAAAGCCTGGTGGGAGACAATAGTCGTCAAGAGAAAAGAAACCCGCCTGGGAACAAATTGGCACATTGTATTATAATTGGAGTTGAAGGAGCCCTGGGGGCCTCCTGTTACGAAGATTGTTCCTTTATAAATTCCTTCGGAAACCGCTGGGCAGATAGTGTTTTGCGTTGCAATTTCGATCTTTCCTCCACTTTCCACTTCTGGGCGCCGAATTATATGGCGTTCAATAATTTTTCCGGAAGTTTTGCTTTCTTTCATGAAGGGGTTGCCGATTCAACCACTCTCGGTCCAAATAACATTGTAACTACGACCCCACAATATTTTTTTCAATGTCCGACACAAAGAATCCCTTCGCAGTATTATGGAACAACCGACACTGCCTGGATCGACGCCCACATCTATGATTTCGAAGAATCGCTGGAATGGTGTCCACAGGCAATATTCACACCCATCCTCACCGCCCCAACACCACTCGCCCATGGGTTGGTCTGGAAAATTCACATCAACGGTAACAATCCCCAGGAAATCAACATAGATCCCATAGGCGCTGAACATGTAAGGTTTGATGTAATTTTCAACCGGCCTATGGATATATTTTACACTCCTCAGCTCTCGTTTGGTGTCAGGCCTCCGCATAACCAGCATATAGTGACTGATAGCGCATCCTGGAGCGCTGATTCAACAGTATGGACTGCCAGTTTCAATGTTTCGCTCGAAACCGGCGATGGAATGAATTATCTCCGTGTCCAGAATGCCCGTGATCCGGAAGGATTTGAAATCCCGGTGGAAAATAACAAGCGGTTTGGATTTATGATACAATCAGCGGGTTCGGCCAGCATCCCCTTTCTGGCTATTCCAGGTATCGGACGTTCAACCCTTCACTGGGCACAGGCCTCTTCTCCAGATATTCTTGGTTACAATTTATACAGATTTACCTCCGGTTCCGACACCATACGGTTGAATGCAGGTTTTCTGCTTACCGATACAACATACATTGACTATGAAGTTATTCCTGACACCATGTATCATTATTTATACACGATCATCGGAACCGATTTCAAGGAGAGTGATTTTTCCCGGATCGTACTTTGTGCCCCACTTCCGGCAGCAACTGGCGATGCCAATGGAGATGGAGAGGTAAATGTTCTGGATATTACCGTGGTCATCTCTTACATGCTTAACCAGTCTCCTCTGCCATTTCTATTTTCTGCTGCAGATTTAAACAAGGACAGTGTGATTAATGTGTTAGACATAGTTGGTATTGTGGATATTCTTTTGGGTAAGAAAAAACTGGTGAGTCAGCAGAACTATGCATCTACTAAACCTGCCTACATATGGTTTGATGACGATATGATCCGGTTCAAAAGCGACGGTAATGTGGCAATAATGCAGTTTGAACTCACAGGACAAAACTTGCAGGGGGTCCGATTGTCGATGAAACTTGAAGGATTTGAGTTTGTAACCGGAATTGTAAAAGGTAAAATGACCGGGATTATTTACAACTTGGAGAACAAAACGCTTCCTGACGGGATGGTTGACTTGATAGGGATTGAAGGCAGATCCGGTCCGCTGGAATGGGGCGATATCGTGGCTGGAAATCCTGATGGACAAAATGTTCCGATGATCAAAGATCAAATGAATGCCTTGCCAGCCGGAGATTATCAACTGAGCGCTTTTCCGAACCCATTCAAAGAATCAGTTACCATTTCTTACAAATTACCCGAAACAACCAACGTTGAACTGGTCATTTACAACAATCAGGGTCATTTGTTAGTAAAGCTGGAAAACCGTGAAAGAGAATCCGGCGCATATTCACTCGACTGGAACGGGAAGTACGCTACGGCAGGCGTTTACTATTGCAGGCTGAGCGGAAAAACCAAACAGGGAAAAGAGCTTAAAAGTGAGATTAAAATAATGTTGGGGAAATGACACCCAAATAGAATATCGAATATTGAACAACGAATTTTGAAGTTTGAAGTAAAAAAAAGTTATATGAAAAAGCTTGTTGGTTTCCGGAGCGTAATTGCAGCAGTCAGTTTTGTGATTTTATGCACAAATGCGCTTCGTGCCGAAAATACGATGCAGATGGGTTCGGCATCGGTGGGACCAAACCAGAACTTCCTGATCCAGGTTGACATCAATAATAGCAATGCAGTTGTTGCGTTTCAATTTGATTTGCCAATTCCGGGTGGGTTCTCGTATGTGACCGGTTCGGCAGAGCTCAATCCGGTGCGCGCGAATGGACACATTGTACAGGCAAGTATCGTCCCAGGAAATATATTGAGGGTAATTGGTTTTTCCTTTAATAACACACCTTTTAATGGTTCTTCAGGATCTGTTGTATCCTTTCAAATGACTTCAGGAATGATACCAGGCGCTTATCCTTTAACATTAATAAACCCCGTTATTGGAAATGCGAATTCAGTAAACATTCTCACTGGTTCGACAAATGGAACAGCCACAGTTTTGGCCCCCGATATCAACATTCCAGTCACCCTGATCGATTTTATCCGCACGCCATTGGGATCAGCTACCGACATGATTTTGACTATTTACAATACAGGAAACCAGCCTCTCAACGTGACAGGTATTTCATTTACATCATCCTATTTCACAATTGTGGGTTCTTCTGTTTTTTCAATCCCGGCAGAACAGAGCCACAATGTCCAGATTCGCTTTAATTCAGCGGTTAAAGGCGTTTATGATAAACAAATCATTATCGCATCCAATGATCCTGATGAGGGAACCTGGCAGGTTAACCTTCATGCCAGGGCCTATGCCGTTAATGAACTGCATACCGGCAACATGTTTGCCTATTCCGGGCATCAGGGAACCCTTACCTTTTCTATCAATAACATGGAACCCTTTACCGGATTTCAATTTGATTTGGTACTT
This sequence comes from uncultured Bacteroidales bacterium, assembly GCA_903885595.1. Lineage (GTDB taxonomy): Bacteria > Bacteroidota > Bacteroidia > Bacteroidales > FEN-979 > CAIVAT01. The sequence goes on along the minus strand of CAISJJ010000350.1, from coordinate 5,893 downwards.
CCTTCACCCCTGGTCTATGTCAGTAATTCTGCCACTCTTACCAACCGTAAAACGAACCATGTGGTTTCGGCCAATACGATTTCGGGAAACAGGCTGCGGGTGGTGGCATATTCCCCTACCGGCCAGGTATTCAATGGAGTTGATGGAGATGTTTTAAGCCTGACCTTCGATGTGGATGGAATAGGCGGTTACTATGGATTAAACCTCCAGGATGCCATAATTGGCGATACCCTGGCAAAAAATTCATTGTCGGATTCATATAATGGGGCGCTGACGATCGCTGCTTCGGATATTTCCAGCAACGGCCAGGTCGATTTCGGGAATGTATCGGTTCTTGAAACCGGACATCAGACTTTGCGCATTTACAATTACGGAACAGATACGCTGAAAGTTGACCAGGTCACCCTTACCAATCCATCTTATACCATTGAAACAGCATTACCTTTTAATGTGTTGATGAATGAATACCTGGATGTTGTGATCAATTTTCACCAATCCGCCAAAGGGCAATCCGATGGCCTCATGAAATTCTTCTCCAATGATCCTGATGAAAATCCCCATAATATCGACCTTACTGCCTTTGCATATATCCCCAATTATATTATCATCCCCGATTTATCGGCAAAGTACATCGATACATTGACCGTGCCTGTTAAGATCACCAACCTCGAATCCGTTGTGGGATTTCAGTTTGATATCGATATTCCCTCCCTGATGAGCTATATTCCCAATTCAGCAACCCTGACAGCCAGGGCTCCGGGATACATTTTACAAGCCGAAAATATAACAGAAACCAAAATCCGGGTTATCGCCTTCTCACTTTCCCAAACTCCTCTTACAGGAGATTCGGGAACAGTGGTGAACCTGAAGTTCACCATTCGTGAAACCAACAATCAAACATCAGCAACACTCGCACTCTCCAATGGAGTACTTGGGAATGCGATGTCGCAAAATGTTCTGTGGGGAATGGTAAACGGGACGGTAACGATTACCTTGCTGCCTGCAACCGTTCATGTTACAGGCAATGTAAACCCCGATCAGCCAGAATGTCACAATGCCACTCAGATTATCACGGTAGCAGGCAATGGAAGTACTTTTATCGTTCCAAACGGAGCAAGCGCCACGATGATTGCCGGGCAGAAGATCATATACCGGCCAGGAACCAGCGTAATTTCAGGGGGTTATATGCACGGAACCATCACGGATATTGGTCAGTATTGTGGTATGAAAGCTCCCATATCTGACTCTGTAAGATCGTATGGTGATAAAAAAACGACAACGGCAGAACAATCCTTTTTTAAGATTTATCCCAACCCAACTAACGGAAGTTTTATTCTCGAGTTAAAAGAGGAAGTTCCGACTGATAAGGTTAATGTGGATGCCTATGGACCGCGGGGGGAAAAAGTCTTTACAGAAGTACTGACTGGAGAACGTCGGCATGAGTTTTCATTGTCAGGCTTGCCAGTAGGAGTTTATTTCATCAGAGTGATCTCGGGGAATAAAGCTAAAACCGAAAAGATCAAAAAACAGTAAGCGATTGATTATGAAATGCTTAATCGTTATCATAGAAAAACCTGCCGCTGTCGTAAAAAAGGTTTTGTATTGAAATAGGGCATTATAACATCAGGCATCGATTATTGCCAAGGTAAACTATAAATCAGGTTATATTTTGACTGCATAAATATAAAAACACACAACACCATGAAAAAACTTTTCCTGCTTATCCAGTTGTTGCTTTTCAGCAACGGTTTATTGTTCTCGCAAGTCCGCAACATACAGGCCATGAACGATACGATTGATCTGATTCCCGGCATACCGGTGGTCTACGATATTCTGGCTAATGACACCCTCTCTGCGACTGATACCATCGGATTAATTCAATTAAACGGAGGGGGTCATATAGTTTGTCAAAAAATTCACGGTTCAACCTGGGTATTTACCTTTACTTTTCCTTCATGGGGATGGGGCCATGGTGGAGAACAACTGGGATATTACAGATTATATACGATGTCGATGGATACCAGTTTTGCCCGGATCTTGTTCAGGCTATATGATGAAAGTTATAGTTATCTTGATATGAATAATGTCAGCGCCAGGTTTAATTCATCCGGTCTCCATTTTTCATATGAAAATGCCGAGTTTGAAGTCCCGAAAGGAAGTGGAAAAACCGCAGTCTATAGAAATGCCCTTTGGATCGGAGGTGTTGATGAACAAGACATCCTGCACTTTGCAGGCGAACGCTACCGGCAAGGCCCTACGGGTGGGAACGCCTGGGAAAAACCTGATTTCTACGCAGGCCCGGTAATGGATTCAGTGAACTATTCCATTTATCAGGATACAGTATGGAACTATATATGGAACCTGAAAAAAAGTGAGATTGAGTATCATCAGGCCCATTATTGGGAAACAGGTTATGTACCCATTCATGATATCCTTACCTGGCCCGGGAATGGGAATGTGGCGCTGGGACAAGCCGCGCAATTGGCTCCGTTTTATGACCAGAACGAAAATGGCATTTACGAACCCTTTGATGGCGATTATCCTGTGATCAGGGGAGATCAGTGCCTCTTTTTCATCTTCAATGATGACCGGGGTCCTCACCTGGAGTCGCAGGGGAATAAACTTCGGGCCGAGATTCATGGCATGGCTTACGCATGGGATCTCCCGAATGATACAGCATTTAAAAATACCATTTTTTTATCGTACAAGATTTTTAACCGGTCGCAACACACCTATGACAGTGTTTATCTGGGTATGTTCACCGATATTGATATCGGATATGCCGGTGATGATTATATTGGCTGCGATGTTGAACGGAGCATGTATTTCGGATACAACGGAACACCCATTGATGGCGCTGGCCAACCTTATGCCTATGGGGAAAATCCGCCTGCCCAGGGTGTAGTTTTTATGGGCGGCCCCTTGATGGAGCCCGATGGTTTTGATAATCCGCGTTTCGACAATGAAGGCCATCAACTTTGTAATGAGAGTGTAAATGGAATCAATTTTGGTGATGGAATTGCAGATAATGAAAGACTGGGGATGAGAAAATTTGTGTATATGAATAACTCTGGTAGTGGCGTTCCAAACTATATGACAGATCCGCTATTTGCGCCCGAATATTATCAATTCCTTCGTGGAATCTGGAAAGATGGGACCCGGATGATTTATGGAGGAAATGCCCATTTTTCCGCCGGTGGATATGGACCGGAGTGTGATTTTATGTTTCCGGGCGAATCGGATTCCCTTAACTGGGGAAATGGCTGTGTTCCACCAAACGGACCTGTCAACTGGACAGAAACCACGGCAGGGAATAATCCAAGCGACCGCCACTGCATGGGGTCAACCGGTCCGTTTACCTTTTATCCCGGGGATGTTCAAACTCTTGATATTGCCTTTACCTGGGCAAGGGATTATGGATCAAGATCAGCAGAGAGTTCTCTTGCAAAATTAAGACTCATGACCGATATTGTAAATACATCTTTTTCAACCAATACATTACCCAATGGTGATCCGTTTACAGGAATAACCGATCAGGTAGAAAACGACGCATTACCCATCATGATTTATCCGAATCCTGCCTTCAGCCAGGTTTCGGTTGTTCTTTCACAGGGGCAGACTTCAGGTGCGACCATCGGTTTGTATTCACTTCAAGGGACGATTTTGCTTGTAAAAGAAGCTTCGATCAATCAAAATAGAATTATTTTTGATGTTTCTGGATTGGACAGAGGGTTCTATTTCATTCGCGTCACAACGAAAAACATAGTCACAACAAAAAAAGTCCTGATTATCAGATAGATTTCTGATGGAAACCATCAACTATGAAATCACTGCTAAGTATCCTGCTTTTGTTCATTTCATCGTTCATTATTCCTACAGGCGGGATATCTGCAGCGTTTGCGGGAAATAATTCCATCGCTGAATTTGTGAGGGTTTATTCAGGAAGTCAATCTGCCATCAGGAACATCTTTATCCTTGATTCCAATTGCTGTTATATCCTTGCCGATAAAATTTACTTGCGAAATGATACAACCTGGGAAAAACCTGACATTTCGGTAACCCAAAACATCAACCTCTTCTGCCCGACGGCGAAAAACGATGGTTGGTTTACTGTGAATACCGAAATCAACACATCAGATCTTTATCATTTTTCCCAAAACCGGGTCGAAAAGATCAGCTCCCCGTTTGCCAATGAGATCAATGCGATCTGTTTCGCCGGAAAAAACTTTGGAATTTTCGCAGGCTGGGGCGAATTGGCAGTATATGCCGATGGGCGTTTTATTAAAATTCCGCCGCCGCCAACATTACGCGAGATTATCAAAGTTTATGGCACAGGTCAACAGGATATCTGGTTGTTGAATGGCGCAAACGAATTGTTTCATTATGAAAACAACGAATACGCACAGGTTCTTCCAAATAAAAAGATCCGGGATTTCTTTTTCACTGATAATGATCATGGATTTGTTTTATGTGAATCGTCGATTTTTGAAATCACCAACCATAAAACGAAAAAAATCATTGAACACACTGAGTTGTTAAAGTCAAACAGGCTGGCCGTGGCGGATAATTACGACATATGGGTGATCGGCGAAAGCGGATTAATCCTGAATATCCATAATGGAATTTTGAAAAAAATTGACAGTAAAAGGAAAGAAAATCTCACGGATATTAGAATTTCTAATCAACATGAAATTTGGATTACGGGGGAAAAGGGATTGATCCTGTACTCAGGTTTGAAAAAATTTCCACCCTCCCCCGAAAATGATGCCGGATTTACAAAACACCGGATTTATGAATACGGTGGCAATGCCGATGATGAGTACGGTGTAGCCATCGCTGATTTCAATTCCGACACAAAAAAAGACATTTATGCCGTTTGTATTTTTAACCCCGATCGCCTGTATATCAATTACATGGATTCTGCCAATGCGGTTTTTCCGGCGCCCATTTTTAAAGATGAAGCTGTAAAAAGAGGCGCCACGGGCTTTTCGAAAAATCTCACTCTGACAACGCCTTCTGAACTCCATCTGGGTGTGGCTGCAGGTGATATTGACAACGACGGAGATCAGGATATTTACCTGTGCTCATTGAATGGAAAAAACAAGTTGCTGATCAACAATGGGAAGGGCTGGTTCAGGGATGTTTCCGACCAGGAAGAGCGGGCCTGTGAAGACCTGAAAAGATCAAATACAGCAGCACTGAGCGATGTTGATAACGATGGCGACCTCGACCTCTTTGTAACCAGTGAACATGGATCCAATAAGCTTTACCTGAATGATGGCACCGGCCATTTTAGGGACGTGACAACCCTTGCAGCGCTTTCTTCCCTGAACGGAGGCATGTGCGCATCATTTGCCGATATCAATGGGGATGGATTGCCTGATTTATGTGTTTCATTCTGGTTTTCAAAGAATAAAATTTACCTGAACGAAAGCATAGGCGGGCGGGTAAAGTTTCGCGATATCACTGCGCTAACCGATCTGTCAAAAGCAGAACCGGCGCGAAGCAATGCGGTGGTGTTTGCCGATATCAACAACGACGGGTCTCCCGATCTTTTCATCGCCAACAGGAATTCTCCCAATAAATTATATCTGAACAACGGGAAGGGAATATTCAGGGATGTTTCGACCAGCTATTTTTCAGAAAGGACCTTTCTCAGCAACGGCGCTGTGTTTGCCGATTTCGATCTGGATGGATACCAGGACCTCTATGTGACAAACGTGGGAGAAAGTATTCTTTATCAGAACGTTAACGGAAAATATTTTATAGATGCAACCGATCGGTTCGGGGCCGAATTACGCGGATATTGCACCGGTTGTGCAACTGGCGATATCGACTACGACGGAGATGTGGACCTTTATGTAGCCAACTATATCAATGGAAACAGTTTGCT
>CAISJJ010000349.1 GCA_903885595.1 uncultured Bacteroidales bacterium | reverse complement strand
GATTGTGTTAAACCCATAACCTGATCAACCGGTTTCATGGTCAATGCATCGAAGAAATGCAGTTCGGCTGTTCCTGACAAATCGCGGTCACTGATATTTGAGATTTTGGCTGAAAAATCCATTTTGTCACCTTCGCGGAGAAAGCGCGGTGGATTGGTAAATAACATCAAATCCTTTTGCGTTACAAGCGTTTTCTCTATTTGCCCGATCCTGAGGTCTTTGGTATAGGCTAACCCCATCATTTTCCAGCGAGTAAGGGCTTCCGGTGCTTTGAATTTAATTACAATCTCGGCGTTTTCGTTGGTAGCAATCTGCGGAAAGAAAAAGGCCGTTTCGTTAAAGTCTTTACGGATTTGAATGACTTTTGATTCTCCTGGTTTCTGAGATGCAGGATCTTCTTTATCGTATATTGTGGCTTCTACAGCTAAAAATTCGTTAGATTCATCTCTGGAATCTGCCTTTTCTCCAGAACTTCCAGGAGGAGGAGGTTGTGGTGGCAGCGCGTTTCCGGAAGCCATAGCCTCTTCCTTCTCAGCACTTTTAGTCATTGCCATCCTTCTCATCCTTCCTGCAGAATACCCAAAATTAAATCCAAACCAGTTTAACTGATCATATTCCCTGTTGAAAAACTCATAGGTTGCAGTAGGATATGTATATTGTTCGGATGCTGCAGTTCCAAAGCAATGGTTGTCATCCCATGTACGAACCCCGTAAAAGGAGTTGATAATATCGAACGACCAGCTATGTGGAACAAATGCGTCAAGCGAAGCGTCGTACATCCCGGCAAGCATTTCGGCTACAACTTTTTCGCCTTTATTGTCGCGCAAAGTGATCTGCCATTCTTCTTCCTGGCCTGGCTGCAGCTTATTTCGGAATGTGGCAAAGCTGATATCCAGTTTTTTATCGCTATAAGGAACTTCAATGAGTTTGCTCATTCTGAACGTACGGTTGTTTTTCACAAAAGCCAGGCTAATACCGAAGTTGCCACGGTATTCCTCTTTCACAGGAATACTGATAAGTATCTGTTCCTGACTTAGGGTAAGGATTTCACGGCTAACAACTTTGTCTTTGTGGACTATTTCATAAATGACATATGCTTTCTTAACAGGTGTGCCGATTATAAACTGCACATTTTCACCTGGCTCAGCTTTTGGCGTAAGAAGGGTAAAGAATGCAGGTGAAACTGCTCCGGAACTGCCCGATTTGGGCTGAAAAGTATAGAAATACTTCTTGTATAAAACTTCTTGCCCAAAGGCATCTTTAGTTTTGATCTCAATCAAATATGTGCCTGCCGGTAACAGATTCCCCACGTTAAAAACGGAATCTGCCGGAGTACTGAAATTAGCAGAAAACACTACTGATTCAACTGGCCAGGTCGTCACATCGTCTTCATCTTTATAAACTTCACCGGGGAAATCCTTCTCAAATTCGTCTTTGGTCATTGTAAACACATCTGGTTTCGACCATTTACGTTTGTAAAGAACCTGGCTCGGTTTACGAAGCCTGGAAATAGAAATGGTACCTGAAGCAGCTTCTCTTTCTCCATTCAGGTTGGTAGTAGCGAGCGAAAACTGGACAGCTTTTTCAAGATTGACATCATCAGCTATATCAGTTTTTACCAATAACGCTTTATATCCTACCGAAATAGCGGTTTCACTGCTGTGGCTTTCACCATTTATATCAGCAACATCTACATACACGGTATAGTTAAAAACCGGATTGGTTTTTCTGTCAACAGAAAGATCCGGAATTGCCTTGAATGTCACAGTAAAAGAACCATCGCTCCCGGAAACGGTTTCTCCATTGGTGATTTCCATTTCAGGCGATGTTGGCATTCCCCGCCATCCCCACCAATATGGGAAACTGGCATTGCGAACCACCCTGTAGCTTACTTTCGCATCCGAAATTGAACTTCCGGCATACGCCAAGGCTTTCCCTTTCGCAACAATTGTTTCACCAAGTTTATACGAACCTTTTACCGGTTCAAAAGCTACTTCGAACTTAGGCCTTTTGTATTCTTCAACCTGCACCGAAACCGATCCTGTTTCGCAACGGATAGCCATTTGACCTGTGAGCACGCCCTGTGGAGCAATAAAATTTCCGCTGAATGATCCGAAATCATTGGTTGTGAAATCCTGTTTCGAAACAACCTGCCCGTTAGCATCAAACAAGGTAACATCGGTTTTAAACTTTGTTTTTAGCTGAACATCTTCACCTTTTCGTTCGAGCACAATTCCTTTGAAATAAATCGTCTGTCCTGGTCGATAGATTGCCCTGTCGGTAAAAAAACGGGTTTGAACAATAGTTTTGGGCTCATCATTTCTACCTGAAAAGCTTGAAAAATAACTTTCAGTTATCAGTTGATCGCCTTTGGAGGTAAAAACCAGGTAAAACTGTCTGTACCTGTTATTATCATTACGGGAAGGAATTGTTACCATGCCGGTTTTACCAGTAGTAAACACACCAAACGCCTTACTCTCATACTTTCG
>CAISJJ010000348.1 GCA_903885595.1 uncultured Bacteroidales bacterium | reverse complement strand
TTTATAACTGAAAAATCCTCAATGGTTGAATTCTTTCCCATCGCAAACCTGTGATAAGGGAAAAGATCCATACGGGCATGAGTCCGAATACATGAACCCCATCCCCGTTTATGGATCAGCGGTGTAAGAAACATACGGACCCATAGCCTCGGACGTGGCCTTTTCTTCGGTGTTATAAGCCAGAGTGAAAAGGATCTTAATTTTTGCCTTTGATGACCTGCAGGCGTCTTTGAACTGGCGCTTTTCTTCTTTCGTAAACCGCTGTTTTTCGTGTTATGGGATAATTTACGTAAAGTACACGGTTGTGTTTAGCAAACTCATGAGCAATGTTAACACAATTGCTCCCGATCGCACTGTCAAGGTCTTGCTGTCCCGTGATCAGAATGTCTCTGTTTTTAATCAAATTACGGATATTACCTCATTAGTCAGATTGTTCACAATCCATTACCGATATCAGTTGCTAAGATAAATAAAAATGAGATATGCCGGGGTTCTTTGATTAACAACGCAGCTGGTAAAAAAAATTCAGGCTCCGGAAACCAGCATGATTTTTTGAACCTTGGTTCGAATAAATTGTTAACTTTATTCCGGCTATTTCAAATGAACAAATTACACGTATAATCATTTAAACCCCTTTTATGGAACACATTGACTTTTCACTTGTTGATTGGTCGCGGGCGCAGTTTGCGCTCACTGCCATGTATCATTGGATTTTTGTTCCGCTTACCCTGGGACTTTCTTTCATTGTGGCCTTTATGGAAACACTCTATGTTAGGACAGGAAACCCGGAATGGAAAAGGATTACCAAATTCTGGATGACACTTTTCGGGATCAACTTTGCCATCGGCGTTGCTACCGGACTCATCATGGAGTTTCAGTTCGGCACCAACTGGTCGAATTATTCATGGTTCGTCGGCGATATATTTGGCGCGCCACTTGCCATCGAAGGGATCATGGCCTTTTTCCTGGAAAGCACTTTCATTGCCGTGATGTTTTTCGGGTGGAACAAGGTGAGTAAATCATTCCATCTCGCATCAACATGGCTGGTCGCCATCGGTTCAAATTTGTCGGCGCTTTGGATCCTTGTTGCAAACGGGTGGATGCAGTATCCGGCAGGCATGAAATTCAATCCCGATACCGTGCGCAACGAGATGGTGAACTTCTGGGAGGTATTGTTTTCGCCTGTAGCCATCAACAAATTTCTGCACACAGTATCGCAGGGATATGTGCTGGCAGCCATTTTTGTCATCGGGATCAGCGCCTGGTATTTGTTGAAGAAGCGGGAACAACTGTTTGCAAAACGGAGCATTATTGTGGCCGGTGTTTTCGGTTTGATCTCTATTGTATTTGTCATTCTTACGGGTGATGGCTCTGCCCGGACAGCAGCAAAATATCAGCCCATGAAATTCGCAGCCATGGAAAACCTGTATGTTGGCCAGCAAAATGCGCCGCTTGCGGTAATCGGACTATTACAAAAAGACAAAGCAGAAGTCGAACATAAAAAGGAGGATTTCGTTTTTAAAATCGAAATTCCTAACATGTTGTCGTATATGGCTTTTCTGAACGCCAATGCATATGTGCCCGGCATCCAGGATCTTGTTCACGGGAATCCCGGCCGAAATATCCTGTCATACAAAGAACGCAGTGAAAAAGGCCAGGTCGCAATTTCATCGCTGGCAACATATAAAGAAGCTAAAAAAGCCGGAAACGACAGTCTTGCCGGCGCTGCATTGTCGAGCTTTGAAGAAAATTATCCTCATTTCGGTTATGGTTATTATGCCAACCGCGATGTACACGAACTTGTTCCAAGTGTTCCTACCTCATTCTATTCCTTCAGGATCATGGTCGGGCTTGGCTTCCATTTCCTGGCCTTGTTCATTGTCATGCTTTGGCTCACCTTCAAGAATAAAATTGAATCGAAAAGGTTCATACTGTATACTGCACTCTGGACCATTCCGCTGGTCTATTTAGCTTCAATGCTGGGCTGGGTTGTTGCCGAAGTTGGCCGCCAGCCATGGG
>CAISJJ010000347.1 GCA_903885595.1 uncultured Bacteroidales bacterium | reverse complement strand
TGTTGACCATCGAGCCGGTGAAAAATTCGAAAACCTATACCGAGGGCCAGGAAAGGGTCAAGGACCGGTTCAGGAACGGCGCCTCGTGGGCAAAAAAGATCCTGCAGAATCCCGACCTGTATGAACTTTACCTGGCCAAGGCGCGCGACGGGAAAACGCCTTACCAGGTGGCGCTTACCGATTACCTGCGCCCGCCGAAGATCCTGATGATCGACACAGCGAACTATACCGGCGCGGCGGGCGAAGAGGTGATCGTTTCGGCCGTGGATGATGTGATGGTGATGCAAGTGGAGGTCGCCATCACCGGCGCCAATGGCGTGCAGGTGGAGCAGGGTGTTTGCACCCGCAGCCAGTTCGGAAACTTCTGGACCTATGTGGCGACGGTAGGCGTGGAGACCACGGGGCTTACCATCACCGCCTGGGCCACCGACATTCCCGGCAACAAGGCCGAAGCGCACGTAACCATGTAACTCAGGTTTGTTTCATTCATGGGGACGGGATCACCGCCCGTCTCCATTTTTTTAATCTCTTTAAAAAACCGACCATGGCAAATTTTGAAATTTTTGCAGCAAAGATCCTCGCCCTCGAGGGGGGATTTTCCGATCATCCCGCCGACCGTGGCGGGGCCACCAACATGGGCGTTACACTGGCCACTATTTTTACTGGAACCGGTGAAGGAGGGTGGCGCAATTTACGAATGACAAATGACAAGTGACAAGTGACAAGTGACAAGTGACAAGTGACCAATTAAAATCCAACATTATGAAATCTTCAAATTTTCACATCATTCTTTGCATTCTCCTGCTGGTGTCTTCGTTCACCGCCTGTTCGCCGCAGCGGCGTTTGCAGCGGCTTGTGGCGCATCATCCGGAACTGCTTGCGGCCGATACCCTGCTGGTGCACGACACCATTGTAATGGCCGGGATTGTGGCTGACACCTCCATTCCGCTCACCCGTCTTACCGACACGGTGGTCATCTCACGCGACAAACTCGAGATCAAACTGGTAAAGATCCGCGACACCATCCATGTAACCGGCACCTGCAAGGCCGATACGATCGTCAGAGAGGTACGGGTACCGGTGGAGAAGATCAAGCTGGTGAAAGCGGAGGCGGGATGGCTAAGCAAGGTACCGTGGGTTATTTTGGGGGTGGTTTTCATCGTAACGTTGTGGAGAATCGTGATGAAAACGTGACGGAAAACAACGTGACGAAATAACGTGACAAAAAATCGTATATCGTAAATCGTAAATCCTTAAATCCCCCCATTATGTCAATCACAAAATCGAATGCAATTACAAAGAACTACCGGGGCAAATTTGGCGACCAGGTAGTATTCAGGAACCGCTTTGGCCACAGTGTCATGGCAATTCCACCCAAGCGGCCCAAAACCGCTCCAACCGAAAACCAGGTGGCTGCGCGCCGCAAGTTCCTGCTTGCCTCTCGCTATGCCAAAAACATCCTGCAGGATCCGGATATGCTGGCCGCCTATATGGCCAGGTCGCACGATGGCTTGTCGCCCTACATTCTGGCGGTGACCGATTGGCTTAACCCACCCTTTGTCGACCAGGTTGATGCATCGGGTTATCATGGCAACCCGGGCGACCGGATCGGCGTGGTGGCAGGCGACGATTTCGAGCTGACTGCAGTTACGTTGAAAATCGTTGATGCAGACGGGGCGTTACTCGAAGAGGGTCCGTGTGTGTTTAACCTGATAACCGGCAACCACGACTTCACTGCCACTGTTGAGGTGTCGACGCTGGCGGGTGCAACCATCATTGCCAAAGCCACCGATACCCCCGGCCATACGGCCGAGCTTTCTGTTACCCTTTAGGCAAGGGCCACCATTCTTTTTTCATGGGCAAGGGGTCTGCAGCGATGCGGGCCCCTTTTTTTTGCTATTAATTGAACATAAAAAATGCTTTAATCCAGGCCGCGAATGATTTGGTAGGCAGACGGAATTCTCCTTTTACAGTTGGATTCGGAATGATAATGCCGCGATTTTTGAGCGCTTGTAAGGCGTTATTAAGGGTTGTATCTTTAATCGTAATACCTGCACGAATCTTATCGCGATCAACCCAATCATCTGAATAATGAGCCATAGCCTGCAATACACGCCTGTATTCGTCTGAACCGATTTGAACGAAGTACAAGTCATTGAAATATTTATGACCCAACTGATTCATAGCGCCATTCTGACCAAATGCGCCATCTCTTACATCAAGTTCAGAGATCACCCAGTCATTGTCAGCCTCAAAAGCCTTATAAGCAAATTCTTGCAGAAAATGCGGATATCCCTCGCTAAGTTGTGCAATCATTTTGAGCGCTTCAGGAGTTATACTGGTGAGATCCGGATTGATTTGATTGGCTGCATTCAGTCCACTTTCCACAACTGCCTTATTTTCATCCTCATGCAATGGCTTAAGCGAAAGGGTAGTAAAGATGCGGGAGGATGACTCATGGCTGGCTTTCAGTTTTTCAATTAAACCCGGTTGGCCGGTCATTCCGATAACCAGGCGATCACAGCCACGTTTGGTCAGTTTTTCGGTAAGCAGTTTTATCAATTCGCCCAGTGAAGCTTTAACGCCGGGGCGATCAGCCTCATCGATCAAAATCAATATACCATCGAACGTATCCTTTGTCCTTGCTATAACCTGTGCAAAACGGCTTACAAGCTCGTTGAGTACTTCGTATGGCTGTACAAGCGCCTCATCTTGTTTATGATACCTGACCCCAAGAATTTCCCAATTACTTAAAAAATCCCAAACTTCACGGGCCATTGTTTTTGCCTGTTCCTTTTCCGACAGTGCGCGTTGAAAATCGACGGCCAGGCACCGGAGTATATCGAAGAAGGCCTGTGTTGTATCCAGTTCAACACTCAATACCAGAAAGTTCAACCTTGATCCATCTGCAAGAGGGCGTTGACCTGAAGCAAACTGATGTACCATAAGAAAAAGAGAAGACTTTCCTAATCCGCGCTCACCTTCGATGAGGAAATGCTGGGGATTTCCGTGACGTGTTTGAAAGAGACTCTGTTGAATAAATGAAAGCTCTTCGGTTCTTCCATGAAACATTTCAGGAGAAACTATGCTATTGGGCCGAAAAGGATTAAATCGCATAATCAGGAAAGTAACCGGGGTTTCATGAAGATAATAACAGCTAACATCAGGTAATAATGACTAATAATGCGTAATAATGGCTAATAAGTTATATT
>CAISJJ010000346.1 GCA_903885595.1 uncultured Bacteroidales bacterium | reverse complement strand
ACCATGCAATTTCAAATGCCTGCCTTTCACGCTCCTGATTTTAGCCTTCCTGAGCTGCAAAATGCCCCATGTGTGCGTTTTCAGCCGGCTCCGGCAAAGGGCATCGCTCCGGATGGCTATCACGCTACATCGGTATATCCTGAATACCTGCATATCGAAAAAGGTGACTGGGTGCTGCTTCGCAAATCTCGAATGGATTGCGTGGTAGTGCTTGAACCCGACAACCACCTTGCGGTTACAGAGCTTCGACGGTTAAATGCCAGCGATCTGGTCGCCTGCGGCAGAAGCGAAAATGGCGAGGACGGCATTCTGGTTCACACCAAAGCATTTGATTTTCCGGACTACATGGCCGAAAAATTCGCCTTCCGGTCCCAGTTGACCCGCGAAACCTCTTTTTCCATTGACTATGACGAGCTGTACCAGTTAATTCATCACGAAAAAGAGTATGGATTCATAGTGTGGGTTCTGGGGCCTGCCGTCGTCTTTGACAGGGATGCCCGAAACGCCTTTGTCTCACTGATCGAAAACGGCTACGTCCATGCGCTTCTGGCCGGAAATGCCCTGGCCGCTCATGATGTGGAAGGCGCCATCTTTGGAACCGCGCTGGGTCAGGAAATTTACTCCAAGCGAACGCTTCCACTTGGCCATTACAAACACCTCGATGCCATCAACCATATTCGCGCTGCTGGCTCCATCGGAAAAGCCATTGAAATGGGATTGGTTCAAAACGGCATCATGCATGCGGTCACCTTAAATCACATTCCATATGTTCTGGCAGGCTCCATCCGGGATGATGGGCCTCTTCCCGAAGTCACCGGGAATGTCTATGAGGCCCAGAACCAGATGCGGGAGCTGTCCCAGAAAGCCACAACGGTTATCGCCATGGCCACTCAGCTTCACACCATTGCTACTGGCAATATGACACCATCCTACCAGGTCATGGCGGATCAACGGATCAGGCCCGTCTATTTTTATTCGGTGGATATGTCGGAGTTTGCCGCCAGCAAACTGGCGGACAGGGGGTCACTTACCGCCAGATCCATTTTAACCAATGTTCAGGACTTTGTAGTTACGGTGGAAAGAGGACTACGACGATAAAACCGGTCAGTCACTGCTATGAATAACGATTCTCACCCCCCTTTGAAAAGGGGGGCCAGGGGGGATTTAGTGGTTGTTGGTAGCTTATAAATCCCCCTTAATCCCCCTTTTCTAAAGGGGGAAATCAGTCATAATGATCTGGATGGAACGACGATCAAGGCCGCCAAAATATATAAAACTGGTGGCCCAGAAATGAAGGATACACTCAGAAAGTGTCAACAAGAAAATGAAGGATGCCGTCCCGGCTTATTTGGATAGGCAGAAACACAATAACTCATAAAATAACGCATTGAATAAATGGTACTCCGAATGGTGAATATTGATAAACATATTTTGTATTGGCGAAATGGTGCAGAAGAGGATTTTGAAGCAGCGAAACAGTTGATCGGGTCGAATAAAATCCGTCACGGGCTTTTCTTTCTTCATCTGACTTTGGAAAAGATTCTTAAATCTCATGTCTGCCGTAATACCGGAGATATTGCTCCAAGACTGCACAACCTTGTGAGGCTCGCAGAATTATCAGGAATCATGTTTCAGCAGGAGCGTATTGAATTATTGGCGGAAATGAACCCGTTTAACCTCGAAGGACGCTATCCTGAAATATGGGGAGCAGTTCCGTCTCGCGAAGAGGCGGATATACTGATACAAAAAACGAAGGAGCTTTTTGAATGGCTGAAGAATCAGTTATCGCATCAGCAAGGAAATACCTTAACGAACTTTTAGAGATTGGCATCCCGGTTCGGTTCGGTATCTTGTTCGGTTCGCAGGCACGAAAAGACACGCATCTGTGGAGCGACATAGATTTGCTGATTATATCGCCCAGGTACGATGAATCATGCACTCGGGAAGATAAAAATCTGCTGTGGCGAACCGCCGCTATTATGGATGATCGGATAGAGCCTGTTCCAGTAGGCCTGAAACGCTGGGAAACGGATGATGAGAGTACTATTATTGAAATCGCCCGACGGGAGGGGATACAGATAAATATATAGACTTTAACCCATGGCTGTCAGGTTTTCCCAAAATCGGCAATACCTGCTCAACTGGATGCCACAATGATAAAATGAAGGGTCATAACGTTTTTAGGTAAAAATCTCCCGCCCTGAATTATTTAAGGGGGGGATTCCGCTACATTTATTGTAAACCAATACAGAAAGGAGCTTTATGAGGAGTAGGGGCCTTACATATTCGTATCTTAACAGCGGTAGCTGTTCAATCATGTGTTGTTATGCACAACATTTACATCTGCGGCTTGCCCGCAAGATGTAAATGAAGTCTCTGTCTGCTTGCTGCTGATCTTCAATTTTATTACAAACTTTATAAAATATCACTCTAAATGAAATTTTTTCTCCTATTATAAGAGTTTGTTTTTTTATTTTTTTAATATTTTCCCAATGATTTTCTCGCAAAGGGTAAATAATTCCAGACACTATAACTTTATATTTTGCCATGTGTGTCGCTACATAAGAAATTATCTGAAATCTATCATCTCTGGCAACTCCATTAACAAAATCAAAATTCTTGTATTTTACATCAAAGACTCCTATTTCATTATTACAAAAATCAATGACTATATCAGGATAAATATTGTTTTGAAAAATTCCATTCGGGATACAGAATTCTTGTTTATTCTTAGGAAATAACTCAAATTCTTGTTTTAAAACTTTGCGTATATGATGCTCAAATAGCAAGGAGATATCAAATAAAAATGCCGAAAAATCCGATTTGCTTTCTCCTACATTTGCAAACTCGTCTTTAAGAATTTTCAATGAAAGGTCAAAAACTTGATTATATTTTTTAAAGTATGGGTTTCTGATTTTATGATTTTGTAACGATTTGAGGATTATTTGTTTTATTTTTTTCGTATTGATAGAGTCAAAAGCATTTTTTATGGTATAAATGTCAGATATAATAACTTGATATTTAGACTTAAAAACTTTAGTCAAGGCCATTGATATTATTGAATT
>CAISJJ010000345.1 GCA_903885595.1 uncultured Bacteroidales bacterium | reverse complement strand
GAAAATGCTTCTGCATCTTCAGATATATTGCTCTCCGGATTTATCAGATTTCGGAAGGCCTCCCCGGGCACAATAATTTTTTCATCTGCAAACAGTCTGACTTCGTACTTCAGTGTTTTATAAACATTCTCCCGTTCGATATCAACCATTGCGTTCGCAAAAACAAATGCATCCCCGGCATTAAAAAGATTGATAATCAATTTATCTGTGTATGGATGCTGAGCTAAATAATTGCGAATATGCCGGGAAACAAGGGTTTGGCTGACATCGGTATCTATTCGATACTCATTGGCAATATTAAGCAATGAGGCAAGGTAAATTTTAATCTGCCTGGAGACAGATGAAAAAGCATCATTATTTGTTTGTAAAGGCTTTGAATACAACCCCCATCCATATGACAGCTCGCCCACGTACTGAAAAAACTCTGAAGTGGCCATATCAGCGATCACAGGTAAAGCAATTTCCGGGATCAACTCTCCGAGAAATAAATTCTCGAGATTCTTGTACCAGACATTTTTATAATGAGGTGTACTGCTTGTCTCGTCTTCCCATTGGGTATACAGGTCATATAGGTTCAGGAACCAGGCTAACCGAAGTGGATATAAAGGAGAAATTAACTTTAGGTATATCGTTTGACCATCAGGCATTTCTGTTTTAATGGAGATAACATCGAGGTTTTGCAGTTCAACCAATAATCGTTGCAGATTCTCTGCCTGCACCGAGGATGTTTCTATCTCTTTTTTTAGCTGTTTGGTCCACTTCTCATATTCAATTACATATCGACGAGTCAGTTCAATATGATTGAAAATATCAAATGTTTCAAAAACACCTGTTTGGTCTGGTGCTGATTGAATAATAGCCAGAAACAATTCCTGCCGCACCGATAATAGACTAACCGGAATCAATCCTGATGATGAAAATGAATTGAATCTTACCGAATGAAAAGTATTATCTGTAGGATTGCTGCTCAGGGAAGCCTCTATCCAGCCAAGGGTATTTGAGTGCTTTAAGATTGATTCCTGGAGTTTTTTCAGTTTATTGGGCAGATTGATCTGATAATTATGAGTACTTGAGTACTTTATATGAAAAGTTGAAGCCAGACCCGACTGACTGTCTTTTAACCAAACAGCAGAATCTTCAATTGGAGCAGGAATTGTGAGTTCTTCACTGGTTCGGACCTGCTCAATCCTGTAACGGAAAAAAGCCTGAAGTACATTTTCAAGTTTATTCTTTCGTTGAAACAACGTCTCCCCGCCCTCGGCTTCTCCAAAATTGAGGTAAAAATCTTCAGAGTCGTTGGTGCATTTTAACCTGTTGACCTCCTTAAACTGTTCCCTGGAAATCTCAGGATTTTGCTCGTGCTCGACTCTTGACTTCTCCTCCCATTCACCGGGAATAAAGGTGTCCTGGTTATTTAGAACACCCCCGTTTTCATCTTCGGCAAGGACTCTTAAAAAATATGAACCTTCATCAAACATGGCTTCAGAAATTTCCATGGTGATGTATCGGTAATCTTTTGCGTTTTCTGTTACCTTCGATTTTTTAACATCGGATACGGGATACATGCCATCGATGGCCATCATCACAATCCTGAAATATTTTAAATCTTTAAAATCCTTGGGGGCAGGATTTGTCCTGATCCGGATTTTCAGTCTGGATGATTTATCGTGTGGGATCGTTAAGGTAAGATCACCTTCGTTGACCCTTAATTCTTTTGAAGTAATGCTGTCAACAAACACATGCAAACTATGAGTGGTCTCAAAGTCCGGAATTTTCCAAAATTGGAAATTGAGATGATGATAAGTTTCAAGGATGATCTTGCATATCTCGTGTTTATTCTTCAGATGATGCTCCTGTCGCAAAAAGCGGGAAAGCTCTTTTTGCAGGGTATTTGGAAGCAGAGGCAGTTCGCGGATCCTGTCGGGGATTGGTTTTGCAAAGTCAGCCAGGATTTCTACACATTTTAAATTGTAAAGCAGCCTTTGACGAATCCGGTTATAATCTGTGAT
>CAISJJ010000344.1 GCA_903885595.1 uncultured Bacteroidales bacterium | reverse complement strand
CATCGGCGAAAAAAACCGGAAAGGCAAACTGGGAAGTTACTATTCTGTCAAAGATTATTATGGTGTTAATCCTGAATTTGGCAGCCAGGATGATATAAAATCGCTCGTGAAAAAAATCCATGAGATGGGCATGTATGTCATCATCGACTGGGTGGCCAACCATTCAGCATGGGACAATCCGCTCGCTGCAGAACATCCTGAATGGTACTCGAAATCGCCGGATGGTAATTTTCAACCTACGCCCTGGTACGATTGGGGCGACATCATCGACTTTGATTATGATCAGCCCGGGATCAGGAAATATATGACCGAGGTGATGAAATACTGGGTGAAAGAGGCCGACATCGACGGGTACCATTGCGATGTGGCCGGATTTATCCCGGTCGATTTCTGGGACAACCTGCGGAGCGAACTTGACCAGATCAAACCGGTATTCATGCTGGCCGAATGGGAATCGCGCGACCTTCACAAGAAAGCGTTTGATATGACCTATTCGTGGAGTTTGTGGGACAAAATGCATGAGATAACCATGGGGAAAAAGAATATTGGCGGTCTCGTCGAATATATGGCGCATGATGTCAATACCTTTCCAAAGGATGGCTACCGGATGACTTTTACCGACAACCACGATAAAAATTCATGGGAAGGAAACCAGTTCTCCAATTTCGGCGAGGGGTTAAAAGCATCGATGGTTCTCGCTTGTGTAGTTAATGGAATGCCATTGGTTTACAGTGGCCAGGAAGCAGGGCTTGACCGTTCACTGGCATTCTTTGATAAAGATCTGATCCAATGGAAGAACCATCCATTTTTCGACATGTATAGAAAGCTCTTTGCCCTGAAGCACAAAAACCAGGCATTGTGGAATGGCGCCTCAGGTGGAGAAATGGTCAGGATATTCAATGATCAACCCAACCAGGTCATCTCATTTGCACGCGAAAAAAACGGAGATAAGGTAATCCCGGTCCTGAACTTCAGCAATCAGCCTGTCAGGGTTAAACTCGATTCGAAACACCACGAAGGAACTTATACGGAGCTCTTTTCGGGCGCTTCTTACATTTTTAAAGGTGGTGATGAGGTATCGCTTGCACCCTGGGGTTATCTCGTTCTTGTAAAACAGTAAAAAACGCTAAATATGGCAGGAAAATTTTTATGGATACTTGACAACGGCCATGGTAAAGCCACGGCCGGCAAGCGCTCCCCGTTACTCGACGATGGCCGTCAGTTGCTTGAATACGAATTTAACCGGGATGTTGTAAGGCGGCTAATGATTTTAATGGAAGCACAGGATCTGAGTTTTCACAACCTTGTTCCGGAGGTGGAAGGCGATATCTCACTTCAGGCCAGGGTCGACCGGGCCAATAAATTAAAAACTCCTTTGGCGAAACTGTACCTCTCTGTACATGCAAATGCTGCCGGTGATCAATGGAGCAACGCATCGGGCATCGAAACCTTTTGCTACCGTTTCAATTCAAAATCGGAACGGTTGGCCCGGATTTTTCAAAATAACCTGGTTGATGCATCCGGCTGGCGCAACCGGGGTGTGAAGGAGGCCGGGTTTTATGTGTTGAAAAACACAAAAATGCCTGCCATCCTCACCGAAAACGGATTTTACAGCAACCCTGATGAATGCCGGAAGTTACTGGATCCTGAATGGAGAGACAAAATTGCTAATGCCCATCTTTACGCCATTCAGGAAATTGAAGAAACCGGGTATAATTTTTAATCTCCGGGGGACTTTTTAGCGCCAAGTCTTGACTGATTGATTGAGTGAGTGAGTGAGTGATCGATTGATTTGAGATTTTTTCGTTGGGACTTATAAATTGATCAGGATAAACTTTGTTTCCAGAGGCTTAAAGTTTATCCAAACCGGGTGATATAGTCCCGATGTTTCAGCATTTCGTTCCCAAAGTAGTTTTAAGGGTTCTTCAAGCACATTCACCTCCGATACTGATTTTGCCCTGGTTGCTGTTGCCAGGGCGTCGGATGAGAGCACAACATCATAAACCGGAATGGAATCTGGTTTCCCGGTTGTTTCTCTCATCTGCAGAATTATGCCGGCGCCATTTACTGATGGATATGCTGCAATCAGCACAAGGTGGTTCATGGTGGTGGCAAAAAATGATCTTGGCAGCAAGTTGGCATCAGGCTTTGCCGATGCAGGAAAGACCCTGTTCAGGAATGGAATTCTGTTTTCCATGCCAAATCGGGTGGCCACTGTATTGGATGGGTCGGGTTCGGAGGTAACCTGGTAGGTCCATTTCAGTTCACCCTCCTGGCTGGCCAGGAAATTGGTTGTCCAATAGTTATTCAGCACCCATGAGAAAATGGCACCTGAGGCAGGATAGGTAAGCCTCCCCTCCCCCATTCCGGAAGTGTCTTGGGGCAGGAGTTTTGCCGCCCGGGATGAGTCTGATATGAGTGCCGTTTTTTCCCGGGAGCCCTCGGTCGAATTGTGCACCCTGAAAAACTTTCCCAGGTTGATATCACCCAGCTGAACCAGCGGAATCTCGGGTGAAACAAAAATAATCTGTCCGATGGTATTGCGCAGAGAAACAAAATTCTGGATCCCGGTCCAGTCGGAGGCAGATCCTTCAATCTGTTCCCGGCCTGGAATCATTGTTCCGCCAGCTACTTCAACAACATGCTGACTTTCAGTTAATTTAAAGGGGAATGACACATATACGCCCTCAGGATCAGTGACGGAAATCTTTTTCATGGAATAGCAAAACTCAACCTTTTTTTCGTGGTTGTAGAGTCTTATTTCACAGCGAATTCCCGACGGATCGGTACATCCATCCATGCTGCCGTTGATGGTGATGCTTTGCCAGACCGGGCCTGAAGTTAATCCGCTCACGCGGAGATCATTCCACGTTTTGCGGGTATATTGGTCCAGTTTAAGTTGTTCGAGCTGTCCACGGTTCTTGCCCAGGCGTTCGTAAATAACTTCGCCTGGAGTATAAGCGGCTGTGGTGTCGGTCATTTCCAGATTCCATTCTTTGTCGAAGAGCCCGGTTATTTTACCGCTTCCCACATCTATTTTAAGGCGATAAAAATCATTTTCCATCACTCCGCTGAATGATTTTTCTCCCTGAATAAGGCGTGGTTTGGCTTCCACTTCAATCCGGTAAATGCGAAAACCCAGGGGCGGAACATCTTTTACATGTAGCATCCACCAGGTTCCCTCTTCACGGGTTGAAACGGGTTGAACCGACATCGCACGGTTGTCGAAGTCAATTATCCGAAATGCTCTGTCTTTTGGTAACAGCTGATG
>CAISJJ010000343.1 GCA_903885595.1 uncultured Bacteroidales bacterium | reverse complement strand
TAGGAATGGCTGTCGAAAAATCATCTCATGATGCCTTGATGATATTGGCAAAAATGCGAAGCAACATCAAAGATTTCAAAATTAAAGCAAAAAACCAGGATTTTTCAAATAATGAATTGCTACATCTTTTGAATGAGGTGGACGAAAACCTGAATTTTGTTTACGATGAAATGCAAGTTATCCAGCCACTTTTCAAAATTCAACGGAAAGCAATTCAAAATGTGAGTGTTTACGATAGCATTGAAAAGGTTGTAAAGTATTTCAGACGAGAAGTTGAAAATAAAATTAATGTGCGAATCAACAAAGATCAAGATGTGATAGTGAAAACAAACAATGGCTTAATTTTACAGGTATTGATAAACCTACTCGACAACGCAATTTATTGGGTAAACAAAAATGAAAGCAAGAAAACAGAAATTGCATTTCAAATTTCGACTAAAGATAATTCACTGATTGTTGCTGACAATGGACCTGGAATCAGAGAAGATGTTGAGCCGTTTATTTTCAACGAATTCTTTTCATTAAAATCAGATGGTCGTGGACTGGGACTTTACATCGTTAAAGAAATTCTGTTGCGGATTAATGCAGAAATTTTCGTTATTCAAGAAGAAACCAAGAAACTCCTTCCTGGAGCTAATTTTCTCATCAAATTCAATAACGAACAATGACAAAATGGAAGGAGTAATACTTTTTGCAGATGACCAGGTATTTGACAGTTCCTTTGAAAGAACACTTTTTGAGGAATTGTCAAGGGAGAAAAAACATCCAGTCTTGCCGATTATTAATTTGGATTTGCTTGAAACTTCAATAGTTTCTACCTCTTCAATTAAAGCATTAATAGTAGACTGGAATTTTATTATTGAAAGTTCAATATCTGAAGAAGGATTACCAAACAGATATGAAACACCTTTTAAATCATTAATGAAATTAGATGTTTTTTCTCTTATATATGTTTATTCAGAAAAGGAGGGACTTGAAGCATCTGATGATGGACAAAAATTAATTGAAAAATACCAAGAAAATATTCACTTCCGGAAAAAAAACAAATCAGGAGATTTAGATGAGAGAGTTAAGGCTGAAAAAGGAGAAATATTAGCCGATTTACAAAAAATGTACGAAAAGACTGGGAACATAATGTTGCCAATCAAATGGACTCAAGTGATAAACCAATCAGTTCAAGGAATTTTTTCCACATTAAACCTCATTGATAAAAAATGGATTTCTGATTTATATAAAACAGCCGAGGGGGATGGAATTGAACCCAGTATAGAAGTTATAAATCTTTTTCAAAATCTTTTAGCCGAAAGAGTGATTCAATCCAAAGAGTTAAGAGATTCAATTAAAAACTCTGTGACTAAAGAAGAGATAACTGAACCTGAACAATACGCAAAACTTTTCAGAACTTTTCTCTACAGTGTCCTTGATAAGAATAATGACCCCATTATGACAGGCGATATTTTCGATTTGTCCAACAGTAAATATGGTATTCTGATAACACCTGAGTGTGATATTCGTAAAATTCAAAAAAACATTGAGAACGATTTTGAATTCTTAGTTTTTGATAGCACTAATAAAATTGATGAATCTTTCTTTATTAGACAGTTTAGAGATTCAAAAGAGAAAATAAGCAAATTAATCAAAGGATTAAAAAGTCAAGAAAAGAAAATTATTATTGAATCCTTAGAAGAGTTGAAAAATGACTATCTTAAAGGTGCATTTAATCAACCACATCCTAGAGTTTACATTTTGCCATGTTTTGAATTCGAAACAGGTAATTATAAAACGAAAGCTGGAATTGACTTTAGTTCCAGTTTTGAATTCAGAAAAGTAAAAGACTCCAAAAAAGAAGATAGAATTTGCAAATTAAACAGCCCATATATTCAAGATCTAAGACAACGATTTTTGGCTTATAAAGGTAGAGTTGGAGTTCCATCCTTCCCTGACAAATTGAGAAGTTGGTTATTGAGCAATTAGCTTTAATGACTGAGCATTTCCAGGTAACTCGTGCATGATTTTCAGCAAACTCATTATCCTTTAAAATATATAAAATAAGAACCGCCCATAACCCTATAGAATTAACATGATTGTGAGTAGCCCTGAAACCTCTCTAAGCCCCTCCGGCGAATCCTTCCCACTCCCGGTTAAAGCCGACTATACCAATGAGCTAAAACGCATAGAAAAACTCGTTATCCAGGCACGCAGCGAAAACAAAGAGATTGTGGTGGTGATGGGTCTCGGGTTTGTAGGCGCCGTGATGGCCGCCATTGTGGCGGATACGAAGAATACCGAAGGAAGGAACTCCAAATTCGTGATCGGGTGCCAGCGCCCTTCCCCCCGTTCATTCTGGAAGATCCCCCTGATTAATCGCGGCGAAGCGCCGGTGAAGGCCGAAGATCCGGAGGTGGATATCCTGATCAAACGGTGCGTGCTGGATGACAAGACGCTGGTGGCCACATACAACAGCGACTGCCTGCAGTTTGCCGACTGCGTGGTGGTGGATGTGCAGTGCGACTTTGCCAAGAAGGAGCTGGGAAACATGAAGAGCGGCGAAGCCGACATGGCTGCCCTCGAAGATACCATGCGCACCATCGGAGAGAAGATTCAGCCAAACTGCCTGGTGCTGATCGAAACCACCGTGGCGCCGGGGACCACCGAATTCGTGGCGTGGCCCCTCCTCAAAAAGGCCTTCGCCAACCGGGGCATCGAAGAAACACCCTTATTGGCTCACAGCTTTGAACGGGTGATGCCGGGTAAACAATATGTTGCCAGCATTCGCGATTTCTGGCGGGTGTGTTCGGGGTGTGAACCCATCGCGCGGGCCCGGGTCGAAAAGTTCCTCCACGAGGTGCTGAACACCAAAGATTTCCCGCTCACGGTGATGGACCGCCCCATCGAATCGGAAACCACCAAGATCGTGGAGAACTCCTACCGCGCCACCATCCTGGCCTACCTGAATGAGTGGAGCCTCTTTGCCGAACGCAACGGGGTCGACCTCATCAAGGTGATCAACGCCATCAGGATGCGCCCCACCCACAGCAACATGATCTTCCCCGGACCGGGCATCGGCGGCTACTGCCTGCCCAAGGATGGCGGACTGGGTTACTGGGCCTATGAGCACATCCTCGGGTTTGAGGATGGCGACAAGATATTCAGGATCACCCCCGCGGCCATCGACATCAACGATACCCGTGCCCTGCATGTGGCCGAAC
>CAISJJ010000342.1 GCA_903885595.1 uncultured Bacteroidales bacterium | reverse complement strand
AATATAAGCAGATTAATTGAAATGATTAAACCACTTAATTCCCACGAGAAGTTGGTTTAAAAAATTTAACATTTATTAATAGACACTTGTGGGTTTGTTTAATATACTTGCGGGTTAACAACCAATATTTGGCAAAGTGAAATAGAATACCTCCCATCTGTCATGTTTGTTATCATCACGACCGGGAAATCTTGTTTTAAACCGTTTTTATACACCTGTCGAGGTTGTGTTGCCTTCGATGGTGTACCACATGTTGAACAGTTTAACTTATCATGTGCCGGTCAATGGTTTTCAGAAAATGAACTACATCCAATGGCTTTGTCAAATAGTCTATAGCGCCTGCTTTCATCAATTTGTCAACCTGAACAGGCATGGCATCTGCACTGATGATGATTACCGGAATTGCTTTTATGTGTGAATCGGCCAACAGATGTTCCAATACTTCAATTCCATTGATGTCGGGCAAATCGAGATCGAGCAATATTAACCCGGGTTTATGCTCTTTTGCCAATGTTCGGGTTTGCTTGCCGTACCTGGAACTAACCAGGTGTAATAACGGACGGTGTTCCACTAAAATATCTGCCACAAGTTCGATGTTCGAAAGATTGTCTTCGATATATAAAATAGTATTGCCATGTTTGTTTGCCGGCAATCCAGATGATGATGAACCGGTGGTTTGCAAGTGAAATGGTTTGTGACTTTCGGTGAGAGGGAGTTCGATCCAGAAAGTACTTCCTGTGCCAACCTCACTTTCAACCCCAACTTTGCCGCCCATGGCATCGATAAGTTTTTTCACCACCACCAATCCAAGTCCGGTGCCTTCGGTTTCGGTTTTATCCGCTCCTATGCGCTCGAAAGCCTGAAAAAGTTTGCCTATATCTTCGGGTTTAATCCCATTACCTGTATCGCTGATTGAAATCCTCAGCTGAGTTTTACCTTGCAAATCGGTCGGTTGAAGCGCTGTATTAATCGTTACCAAACCACCTTCGTTGTTGTATTTAATGGCGTTGCTGAGCAGGTTAATCAAAACCTGTTTCAAACGGAGTCTGTCGGCAAGCACAAAAAGGCTGTTGGCAGGCGAATCAATAAGTTCGATTGATATCTTTCTTTTATTCGCGGCAACATGAATGCTGTCTGTTATTTCATTTATAATCGGGACCAATTTTACCGGTTCCGGGGTCATGATTTGTCTTCCCGCTTCAATTCCTGAAATATCAAGCACCTCATTTATTAAGCTGAGCAGATGCCTGCCGTTGTTCAATATATATTTTACTCCTTTCTTTTGCTTAGGGCTGAGTTCTCCCATATCCATCAACTGGGCAAAACCAAGTATCGAATTCATGGGCGTGCGCAGTTCGTGGCTCATACGCGAAAGGAACTCGCTCTTGGCAAGGTTTGCCTTCTCGGCTTCGTTTCTTGCTTTCCTCAGGTCTGCCTCAATCCGCTTGCGTTTGGTAATGTCTTCGAAAATATAAAACCTACCATAATATTCGTCATTCTCACCCCTTATTTGAGTAGAGAAACGACGAACAGTGCGGTTTTCGGTAAAGGCAATCTCATCTTCAACAACAACACGGTTTGCCTCATCCTGTAATGGTTTGCACGATTCGGCAAAAGCCGGGATATCGGCCAGCACAGGCAGACAATAGGGTATAATGTCGTTGTTCTTCAATTCGCCTCGGTTCAATTGATCCTTAAGTTGTTCAATTTCCCAGATTTGGCAAAACCGTTGGTTGAAGTATAGGATTTCGTCGTTACGGTTGTCAACTACCAGAAATCCCAATGGTGATGAATTGGACATTAATTCCAAAAACGATTTATTCCATTGCAATGCCACTTCAGCTTTTTTCCCTTCAGTAATATCCTGATGGGTCCCCGACATCAGGAGCGGCTTGCCGGCATCATCCCAGGCGTGAACTTTTCCACGGTCTAAAACCCAGATCCATTCTCCATTTTTGTGCTTCATCCTCGATTCGAACGAATAATAATCAAGTTCACCTTTAAAGTGCTTTTCCAATAATTCGCCGGATATTCTCAAATCGTCGGGATGGGCAAATTTTATCCATGTTTCGATGCTTACTGGTGAAATTTCGTCCAAAGTATAGCCAAGCATTTGGGCCCATTGTTCATTGAATATGGTTTCGCCTGTTTGTATATTCCATTCCCAGGTTCCTGCATTGGTGCCTTGGATAATATCTGCCAGCCTCCGTTTTTCGTCAATTAGTTCCTGGTAAAGCTTTTTGCGATCGGTAATGTCGTGAATTACTGAGAACAAAACTTTAGATCCTTTTACATCAATGGGTGAGGAGTGAACCTCAACTGTCCTGATTTCACCTGTGGCGAGCTTGTGAGGGAAAACAAAATAGTTATGGTTTTGCTGAATAGCCTTCTCCATTTCCTCTTTTATCTGTTCAGGAGATAAGATATTGAGATCGGAAATCAAAAGTCTTGGACCGTCATTGAAGGCAAACCCATAGTACTGTTCCGCCGATTTGTTTGCCTCCAGAATTTCGCCGGTTTCAGGATCGACAAGTATCATAACCGCTGAATGGGCCCAGAACATGTTGTGAAAACGCTCTTCGCTTTCGCGCAATGCTGAAATTGATTGCTTTTCCTTTGTGATATCAATGGCTATCCCGATGTATCCCAGTAATTTGCCTTCTGAATCTTTAACGGAGGAGATCGTAAGTTTAATAGGAAATTTGTCTCCCCCTTTGCGAACATAAGACCACTCACCAGTTTGATTTAATGATCTTTTTAGAATTGTTTGGAACACCCCAAAATCAGAAGGAATTATCTCGCCTGTTTCCAACGACAGTTCCCTGGCGTGCATTGCGAGTTCCTGTGGTTCGTGAAACAGAACGGGTGTGTGAATGCCAACTACCTCGTAAGCTTTATAGCCCAGCATTTCTTCGGCTGCATCATTGAATTGCTCTATCAATCCTTCGGGTGATGTTGAAATAATAGCCAACCCTGCATGGCGCAGAATGGCCTGTTGCAGGTTCGATAGCTGACGCAATTCCTGCATTCGTTCTTCCACCCTTTTTTCCAGGTGAAGGTTTGTTTCATTTAACTTTCTCAGCGTTTCATTTAGTACATTTTCACTATTTTTGCGCTCTGTTATGTCGCGTAGGATTCCGGTTATTTTCACCGGATTGCCGCTGGCATCATACGAAAGGACTGCCGAAACGGCAATAGGGATTAATGAACCATCTTTGTTTCGTACAGACAATTCATAATCAGTTACGCTTTTCTGGTTAAATAATTTTGAAAAATAGATTTTCCGATCTTCAGGACTTGAATAGACTTCTGCGAAAGGATTTCCAATCATGTCATACCGGCTGTATTGTCCTTTCGTAATTATTTCGATTGAAGGACTGATTTCAAGGATTGTTCCGTCAATAGAAGCCTCGAAATAGGCATCCTGCATATTTTCGAAAATACTGCGAAATTTTTCTTCCGATTTTTTAATGGATTCCTCTGCACTTATGCGTTCGGAAATATCAGTATGCGTTCCAACCATGCGGGCAGGTTTCCCTTCAACCGTCCATTCCATCACCTTGCCCCGGTCCAGGATCCATTTCCAGGATCCATCCCTGCATAACAGCCGGTGTTCAGATGTATAATCCGGTGTTTTATGCTCAAAATGCTGCTGCAGCCTGAACACGACTGTTTCAATGTCATCAGGATGAACCCGGCTTTGCCATTCACTGAGCTTTCCCTCCAGTTCGTTGGGTGCATATCCGATCATCTCTTTCCAGCGGTTAGAGAAAAAGACTTTACCGGTGAGTAAATTCCAGTCCCAGATTCCATCGTTGCTTCCTTCGATCGCAAAATGCCAGCGGTCTTCGCTTTCCTGAAGTTCTTTTTCTACTTTGCGTTTTTCCAGTATTTTATGCAATTCACTGGCAACTGCCTGTATTTGAATTACATCCATGTCGGTGTAGTCGGTTGATTTATTGCCAACACCAAAAATCAACCGGACTTTTTCATCATCTACCACCGGAATACTCATGATTCTGCTCATAGGGGCATGACCTTCGGGCAGCCCTTTTCTATTGGCCGATGAGGAATAATCATTGTTAACCACCGCTTTTTTTTGCCGGATACAATCGGCCCAGTTTCCTGCTTTATCAAGTGGATAATGATTGTCGAAAACGGCAACGCAGTTTTTCCTTGCTTCATCATTCCATGTTGTAAGGATAATTTCCTGCTGGTTGTCGCTTAACTGGTGAAAGAAACCAATTTTGCTATCGGTGATTTTTACTGCAATGTTGAGTGCTATATCGTAGAGTTCGTTGTCGGATAAGCCAGGAGCCTTTGCAAATAAACCGATCAGCAACGCATTACGTTCAGCTTCTTTACGAAGCCCCAATTCGACATTTTTGCGATCGGTAATATCACTCGCATTTCCTTCAATGGCATAAGGTTCGTTGTTTCCATCAAATAGTAAAACATTGCGCTGCTCTGTCCAGATTACCTGACCGTCTTTTCGGATCCATCTCAACTCGATTGGTTCCCCTTTGCTGTATCTGGTCGTATTTTCGAGCAATATCCTGTCGTCGGGATGAACCAGTTTAAACCCCAGTTGCGGATCTTTGTAATGATCTTCAGGTGTGTATCCCGTAATTGCTGTCGCTGAGGGGCTTACATAATCAAATTTTAATTCAGGTTTTAATAGTATACGATAAACAAGCATCGTGGAATTTTCGGCAAGCTGTCGATATTTTACCTCGCTCCGTTGCAGTGCATGCCCCATTTGTTTACGCTGAGTGATGTCGCGGATTACATAAATCATTCCTGCCGGGTTGTTGGTATGGTCGTGTATCACGTCGCCATTAACCTCAGCATCAAAAACGATCTTGTCTTCAAATGTCAGTTGATATTCTTTAACACCCAATGGGCCGCTGAACATCAGCTTTGTATTCTCAATAGCCCGTGAAAGATCATGTTCAGCAACAAACGAAAAAATCTTTTTGCCATATATTTTTTCCTT
>CAISJJ010000341.1 GCA_903885595.1 uncultured Bacteroidales bacterium | reverse complement strand
GCTCAACTGGGTGGAATACAATGCACTGTCAGGGTATTACTTTATTCGCAGTTTTGCATTCAGCACGGCTCAGCTTGAACTCGCAGGGATGCAAGCGGTTAAATGTCATCCTAAGAACGACCTGAAGACTTTTGCTGCCTTCTTGTTCGCAGCAGTTTTAGGCGCACGTGTTAAACGATTTGAGTATTGGGTAACAAGGGAACGATGGAAGGGCAGGTTCGCAACCAATAAAAGGGGTGTTGCCAACCAAAACCTGTCTTCCTCTCCCGAGTTACCAAAATACTTCGGACTGTCTGCTGATTCCATGGGTAAAATGCTTGATCTAAGCAGGACCAGGGCTGTCGAGTTAAAGCAGATAGCAGTAAGATGCGGGTATATGGAGTGCAATCATAGATACCAGGAATATGCAACCTTAGACTGCCCTGATCATGCAGCAAGGCGACTTATTGGCTATGCTGATCCTGATATCACGCATAAGTTGCGCATATACCCTGGCAGGATAGGTGGCAAGGAAGTCATCAAAGTATTGGAGCAACTGCATGATGAGGTAATACCAAAACTTGTGTTCAAAAGTGTCAAGTTACAGCAAAAGCCTCTACCCTTCCGGTTCAGGGTGAAATTATTTCACGCAGTTAATAGCCCAGGGTTAACTCAGGAATTAACGACAAATGTTTTTGAATTATGAACGGTTACGTAAGTCAGCACTTTTACCTCAGATCAGGCGAGGTAACTCGTGGAAAGGTTAGTCGTTTTCTATCGAGCGTTTACCCGTTGGCTGGGTTTTGTCATCCCCCCTTAGAAACCCCTTTAATAGGTGTCGGTTTTTTGCAAGGACTGAATAACCAGGTTTTCTACCGCTAATGCCAGATGATTTTTAAAGGTTCAACTTCGTATCGAGTTATACCAGTAAAACGTAAACTCTCTCGCTGATTCACGCTCATGGCGCACGTCGAGTAGGCCGTGGGAGTTTCATGTTTCACCCCCAGCCTCTCACATGTAGGGTCGAGCACTGGCGCACCAATCCATCCAATCGTGTTTCCAGCGCCCGCCTCGTCAAACGCAGCATGCGCATTTAACGCACTGCGCTTTCCTAATGATTTCAGATCAAGTTTATAGCCTATCATGTCGGGGCAAATTTCCT
The DNA here is from genome assembly GCA_903885595.1 of uncultured Bacteroidales bacterium. Classification (GTDB taxonomy): domain Bacteria; phylum Bacteroidota; class Bacteroidia; order Bacteroidales; family FEN-979; genus CAIVAT01. The sequence continues at coordinate 1,404 of CAISJJ010000341.1, read as the reverse complement.
GGGGGTTACTTTAAAGTCGCTAAATATGTTGTATGTAGCATATAACCCGTTTGTACTCCATTGCTTCCAACCGAAGCCCTGCTTTCCTTTGGCTCTCATAAGATGCCTCCGGATTTTCTTAGTCAACCAATCTTTCACATACCCAAAAGCTTTGCTTGAGTGTCCTATCCTAAAATATTGCACCCAACCTCGCAGTATGGGATTGATGAGATCTCTTACCCTTGTCAGTGGTTGTGATTCTTGACGTTTAAACACATCTCTGATCTTATCCATCACTTTTACTCTGGCTTGCATCTTGGGTTGATAGTTTACTCGCCATTTACCAGTTTTCGTCTTTAGTCTCCTAAAGTCAAATCCCAGAAAACCAAAGCTATCTCCTTTGACTAAATCCAGTTGCTTTGTCTTTTCTTTATTGATGTGTACCTGTAATTTATTCAGTTCTTCCCGGAGCCGCTTGTTGACCCCAACCCATAGCCAGTCCCATTTATGATGTCCATCTACCAAGATCACTACATCATCAGCAAAACGTGCATATTCAAGGTGCATGTATTTCCCTTCGCGTGTCGTTTCTTTCGCATTCTCAAGCATTTTATGTACTTCATTGAGATAGATATTGCTTAATAATTACACGTCAATCCGACCTCCGTTTTGCTTGTTGCTGTGCCTATATCCTCAGCTGTATTTTAATCATCAACCGAATTGAACTTGTACCCCGTAGCTCCCTGAACCGCCTCCCAGTTCCAAACAATCTGGGTTTGTGATGGCACCTGAACCCCAGCTATTGGAGCTGCCGGAAGTGGTGACAATGTTATCGGAAGACAAGAGCCCAAACCTCGCCAACAGTTTCCATAAGCCGAGACACAGACAACGCCACTCGAAGCTCCAAATGTCACCGTAATAGATGCCGTTCCCTGACCAGATGTGATGTTGGCATCTAATGGGAAAGTCCAGTTATAACCTTGAATCCACGGCACAGGTGTAACGGAATAAGTTACGCCAGTAACATATTGACAAAGGTTGTCATTTCCGGTTATTGTCGCAGGTGCAATTGCAGTGTTGGTATTACCCAAAGGCACCCAACCTGCACCATTGAAATACTGAACATCTTTACATTCAATATTATAAATTACCAGCCCCTCGGCAGGTTTGCAATTGCATCCCGCTGAGCCGTTGTCATCTGTGGTGGCAAAACCCTTTGGTTGTGCTTTTAACCTGCAGCATAGCCGAATTATCAGGTTGACTGCCGTCGGAATTGATGCTAACCTGTGCATTAAGATATACAGCTATAAGGATAGTAATCATAAATAAATAACTCCTTCTCATAGGACTGATATTATAAGGTTAATTCTTCACAACTTTGGCAATCTCAGACTTATCTCCGGCTTGAACACGCACCATATATAT
>CAISJJ010000340.1 GCA_903885595.1 uncultured Bacteroidales bacterium | reverse complement strand
TTTTCGTTCAGTCGGAGCGTTTAGTAAAATATCACGCTCTTTCATTTCAAATTCTAAATCCATTTTTGCACGACGTAATCTCATTAGGATTGGTCCAGACGCCCCATTACAATATCCCATTTTTATAGCCTCTTCATTATAAGCTCGATTCAAAATAGTATCAGCCTTAGAAAGTTCATTTGCTTTTTCAAGGTCTGCAATTTCCCCTTCAAAATCTAAAATTGCAGCTTTAGAAAGTGACCGAGCATAATATTCATTGCAATCGTGTGGGGAAAATGAAATTGCCTTATCGAAATTTTCAATAGCATCATATTCAAAACCAAGTTCTTGTAAACATCTTGCCCGTAAATCGTATAATTCAAACATATCATTTTTGCAATTTCCAACAAATCCGTTTTCAAACGCTAAATCAAAATAATTTAGGGCTTCATCTATTTGTTTATTAAAGTAGGATTGTTTTCCCTTTTTGAAATAGACAAACTCTTCCCCTTCAATCTTTGACTCATCAATGTTTGATATGAAAGCGTTTTCCATTTTCTTACTTCTGTTCTTTAGAAAACTTGATAATCTTGCAAGGCATTCAGCAAGCACACCTATTAACGTACCAATTATCATTCCTGTTTGAATAAATGACCAATGAAAACCCTTACCTATTAATAGAAAGACAATTGCAACTACTAATCCAATAACTCCCCCAATAGTCAAACCTCCCCAGATTGCATTCTTGGTTTTCCAGGATAATATTAATGCAATTAATGCAATGATTATCAGAATTATCCAAACATTGATATTAAAAATAGGCATAGTCATATTAAATATTCGGAGCACTAAATTGTCTTAAAAATCAAAACGCACAACCCATATTGTCCTATTACGCTATGTCACAAGGTGAATATGTGATAATGATTAGCGTATAAATGTTCACTAAGTGATATTGAAAAATAATTGAAAAATAAAGTTATAATTTAAAACTGATACTATTACAATTAAATAAAAAATTATCTCAAACCCGCTACGAGTTTCTGCTTACACCAGTTGTAAGCAGAAACTAACAATGGCCGTTTTTTGGCAAATAAGATTACCCAATTTGATTAATCAGATCATAAACAATGGTTTCTTCAACCAGCACTACTTGATATTTTTTAACCTTTATTCTTAAACCACCACAGGTTCCAATGTTTATAATGAGTTCCGGATGCCACTTATCAATATCATATTGCGTGGAACCCGCTGATGCGATCTTTCCCCAGCCACCGTTAAACCAAATAACCTGATTTTTATCTTTTGAATGTTTTTCATCAACAAACCAATCCCCGTAGATTGATGGTTCAGGATTTTGCGGTACAAAAGTTTTAATAACCACTTTCCATTCGAAATCCGGAACATATTAGAAGAACAATTTTTCCCATTGAAATTTATTTCACCTCCTAAGGACAATATTATTAAATATTTACTATTTCTGTATCTGCATCAGGCACCCTGAAATGGGTACCAACCGAGTGGGACACCACGGTTGTAAAACGATGTGGGTCGAAGGTCAAAAATGTTCCAAAACACTCCCTCCTTTAATTTCAGCAGAGTTTCGTTAATGTAATGATGTTTATCCTTAACTTTATGCTATGGTAATAGAAAAGTTTAATTTTTCGGGTCGCGAGTTACCTTCTCACCTTGGGTACGGAATACTCGATGAAACGAGTGTCAGGTATGAAAACAGCACAATCACGGCAAATTATGTGCTTGATTGTGATGGTTCCACTGTGCATAAGGTAATCTGGAACAAGAGCCGCTGTGAACTTAAAACGGAGCTTCACAGCGAACCCTGCAGAACAAATTTGTCAACTGATTTAAACAAGGCATTAACTTCTGGGTTTCTTGTAAATGATTTTTCACAGGATCTGGTGTTTGATTTCCTGATGAATAGAGCCAGTGAGTTGGGAAACATTTATATCCAGAAGCCCGACCCTAAAGAAAAAGGAAGGCAGTTTATCATATTTTACCCGGCTGGATTACTGTTATCCTTCAGATTGCCACTTCCCGTAAGGACTCAACAGTATATTTCATTTTCTGAAACAATAAAGAATTCGGGTCAGATCAGCTTTTTCAGAGAGCGCAACGTACTATTACTTTTAGCCGATAAAGAATTGAATGTAAGGATAAAACCCTTGGTTTTAGCAGAGTTTATTGTTCCCCTTGCATTTATGACCAGTGCCGCTAAATCATTCAATGAGAGTGGTATAATAAACCCCAGCAAACAATACAGGCTTATGATAGCCGACTCTTATCATGCAGAAACGACCCTGCTGCAAACGTTTCCTGGGATTGAAAAGCATTCATTTTTTGCCATCTATTTTGCAGAATGCACTGAAGATAAGTATCCCGAATTGACGAAATTATTCATGGAATCCTTAATTGGGTTAAGAGATAACTTGATCCAAAAAGAAGATAAAACCATAACGACAGATAATCAACCTCCATCTGATGTTGACGGTTTTTTCAACGAAAAAACCTACGAGTGGGAGGGGGTTGACTATCCAGAGCCACCACAAAGAGAAAGGGAAAGCTGGGTGTCTGTGACACAGGATTTAAAAACCGAGGAACTCGAAATTCCATATTATGATAGCAACCTGCTGCTTTGGATACATAAATCATTTGCGTATAAGCACTGTGATGGTTTTTGGTTATTCAAATACGATCTGTTTTCACCCGATTTTCATTCGTTACAACTGAGGGAAGGCAACTTCTCCTGCATTAGTATCGCTGATTTCACAAAGAGTATTGGATGTGGAAACTATACCACAATCAAGTTTGAAATTTCGGACAATAATAAGGCAATCTATTCCTTTCGTGGGTTCACCCAGATGGAAAATGGTGTAATTGAAGCAATTAAATTT
>CAISJJ010000339.1 GCA_903885595.1 uncultured Bacteroidales bacterium | reverse complement strand
TACCAAGTCTTGAAACAAGGTCAACCGAACCCAGGTAACGGAATACAATATTATTTTGGATTGGTGCAGGAATTAAGGATCTTCCAGCATGGGTAAATAAAACAAAGACAACAATAATCATGATGCCCACGCCTGACCCCAACATAATCAGATGTCGTTTTGCTTTTCTCCTGTAAAACCTGATTGCAATAAAGGCAGTGTAAACCATTAACAGGAATCCCATTCCCAGGTAGAACGACCGCGAACTCATATATAGCGTAGCCACAAAAGCAACGGTCAGGGCAATTACACCAAGTATCTTTAATCTTTTCCTTTCAAACGAAAAAAGCCAGAGAGCAAAGGGTATTTTAACAAAAATCGCTGCTGAAAGTATGTTCTTATTCGAATAGACAGATTTAATATTATATGCTACCGGATCCGCTCCGGCCAGAATGAATTTTGAAACGTGGTAAAACACCGTCAGACTGTCAAAAATGAGTAACAACGTCATGGTAATGGAGAGAAACATTACCAGGCGCTTTTCGGCACGAAGTATAATTGAAACGATGTATGCTGCTGAAAATACTGTAAATAATTTCGAAAAGTGCAGTATGGATTCATAAATGTTCAATGCCTTGAAAAAAGACAGGAGTGAAAGCAGGAGAAGCAGAGCATAAGCAATGCCGATGCGGTTCCTGAAAAAGAGGAAGAAGCCATCATCACTATTCCTTAACTCTTTCCTGGTAAGCAGAAAGGAAAAGGCAAGCAGGTTGAGCATGGCTAAGGACAGGAATTTAGGTCCATTCGAATCGAATGTATTCAGATTTGGAGTTATTACGGTGATCAGGGCATAGGCCAGGATAAAGAAACCATAGAATATGTTCAGCGCCGGCGCCTTTTTATTCTGAACGACCCCTGTTCCGCGCTTGACTTGTTTTGACTTCTTATACTGCTGGTCTTTTCTCACAATTTTTTTTAGTTTGTCTTCGTCTTGCAATATTGATCGTAATTGGTTTGGGCATCCTTGTCGCCCATGGCGACTGCTTTTTCAAAATCGGCGCATGCTGCAACTTTATTTCCCAGCATATGATGGTCGACGCCCCTCAGATTGTAGAGGTTTGCCTTATTTATTCCTTTAGCAACGGCCTTATCGACATCAAGAATGCTTTTCAGGTAATCCTCTGTGAAATAATAACAAAAAGCGCGGTATTCATAGGCAGCAGCTACGTTCGGTTCGTTGCTGATAAATTCTGTGAATTGTTTGCACGATTCATTGTAACGCTTTTCATTGTAAGCATTCAGCGCCTGCTGATATACCTTTTCAAAAGGTTTTATCTTGATTGCATCTGTAAGCGATCGCTTTAGCTCTAAAATCTGATTATCCTCAGGGAAATACTTTAATGCACTATCGGCCATAATAACCGCCTTCGGGTCATTGCCCGCCTTGTGCAAAAGATCAGCGCCGAACACCCAGGCCTCATTGTTGGTTTTTACAATCCCGAGGTAATTAGACATCAGCCCTGCTGCCTCCTCAAAGCGACCCTTTGCCTGTAAAACACTGACCATATTGCGGGTGTTGCCATAAAAATGCGGTTTTTGCCTGAAAACTTTGTTATAATAAACCAGAGCGCTGTCGAGATTGCCGGTTTCTGCATAACAAGTTGAGACAAAGAACTCGGGCCTCGTATCGTACGGACTTGAATGGTCTTTTTTCAGGAGATCGATTGCTTCATCATACTTTTTTTCAAAGATCAGATAGCGGGCTTTTTGTACGGCAATAGGCTCTCCCTGTACATTTAAATCGGGGATGCCCGGAAATCCGGTAATAAAAATATCAGATGAAAGGGTCAGTGTGCCAGTGCTCATATCTTCGGCCAGTAATCTTTGAAGTTTCAAAGATACAAAGTTCTGGTAAAACACGAAGGTCGACAGGAGCATTCCGATTATGAACAGTACAATGATGGTCATATTCACCGGTTTATTTTTCCAGATTCCCTGCCTTTCCCCAAAAAAACGGTGATTTTGCCCAACCCCGGGCGAATACCCGATGCCCACCCCAACGTACAAGGCAAACAGAGAGAGGATCTCAGGCCGGTCGGAGGGAAAATTAAAAAATGCATCAAAAAAATAACCCAACAAACCAAAGGCGGGTATGAACAGATATTTATACGATTCGTCTTTAGCGCCTCTTTTCTTAACCGCCTTAATGAAATTGTAGAATATGATTAAGAAAACAGATAAAAACAGCATTCCTCCAAATATCCCTGTTTCAGCAGCGTTTTCAATAAAATCATTGTGATTTTTATACATGTATATATAATCGGGACTTGTCAGGTTTTCATATTTCAGTACCGCCACCTTCCAGTTGCCGGTACCAACGCCCAGCAACGGCTCCTCCCCGATCAGTTTAAATGACCTTTTCCAACCCTCTGTTCTCCCTTGCTCACCTTGAAGGATAGTTTTAAAGCGGGAAACGAATCCCAGCATGTTTGCCTCCCGGTTTGATGAAGGAAAAAGGAATTTCAGGGTGCCGCTGAAAATAATGAATCCTGCTACAAGAACAACCGCAGAATAAACAACCAGGCGAAGGAGCTTCTTTTTCTCATTGTTCCTGACATACCAAACAATCATAAAGGCCAGGTAAAAACCAAACAGAACAATAAGGCCAATATAGAAGGCACGGCTGCTCATAAACAGGGTGGCCACAAAAGCAAGAAAAAGTGAAGTAATCCCTAATAACTTCCGCCAGCCTTTTTTAAATGTAACCAACCATAATGCAAAGGGAATCTTCACGAATATCGAGGCTGAGAGGATGTTCTTGTTTGAATAAACCGACTTGATCTCATAAATGGATGGTCCCCTTCCCGCGAGGATGTTTTCGGCAATATGATAAAATACAGTCAGGCTGTCGATGATCAGCAGCGAGGTCATTCCAACTGATAAATAAAAAAGGTACCGGTTATCACGGCGCACGATGACCGCAATAATAAATGCGGCGGCGAACACTGTGAAAACTTTTGAAAAAGTCAGCAGCGCTTCAATGTGGTTGATTGCTTTCACGAATGACAGAAGTGTGACTAAAAGAATCAGCGTGTATACAATCCCGATAGGGTTGCGAAAAAAAGGAGCAGGCCATTCAGGATCTTTTGTAATTTCTTTCCGGGTAAGTAACACAAGCAATGCGACTATATTGAGTATAGAAAGGGTAAGAAATTTCGGGCCGTTTGAATCAAAGGCGCTCAGGTTGGGTGTTACAACGGTGATATAACCATAAGCGAGGATCAGGATAGTAAAAGTGATATTGCCCGTTGGGGAGGACAAGGATTTTTTATTCTGTTTTCGGAAGGATTTTTCCTTTACCATCCAATTTAAGGTTAACGGCTTAACCGGTTAATTTTTTTTTGAATCCTTGAATGTGTTGTCCAGACAGGTAATCAGCCAGTGAATTAATTCACAGTAAACACGCCCCTGTAAGGCAACAACAAAAATAGGTATGATGCAAAAGGAATAAAAGCGGATCAGAAATAATTGTTAACAATTTGTTTGTTAGTAAGTAAGGGGAAATTTGCCGGTGGAAGCGGAGGGTGGGCGAGATGTATCATATTATTTTTCAATTATTTATATAAATCGAGGAGGTAATGAAACGGGATTTGGGAGAAACTGACGCACGTCTATATGCCAAATACCAACGACTCGTAGGCCCTAGGCCAAATGGCATCTTGGTTATGTAATTGAGGCTCCATGAATGCTGTCTGAATGGTGCTTCAATATGGAATTGAAAATTAAACATGAAATTTTTCCCTTTCTGGAAGGTTAGAGAATGATTTATGGGGAAGATCAGTCCCTGGAAATATCAGGCACCAAAATGTCAATAAGAAGATTTTCAAATCGGTTAAAATCCCGGCATTCCTTTGATACCAGACTTCAAGCGCCCCTTTATAAGGAAGGATATATTCCTTATATGTTTCAGATGGAGGCAGGGTTGATTTGGTTATGATGAGTTGTTCATCCCGGAAAATGATACTACCGATTCCAGTCAGGCCAGGTTTCACCAGATATACCAAATTTCGTATTTCCTCAGGGTATCTGTTAAAATCAACTTCCATTAATGGTCTGGGTCCAACAAAACTCATTTCACCTATCAGTATATTGATCAATTGAGGCAATTCATTTATTTTAGTTATCCTTAAGTACTTGCCAATAGAAGTGACCCTGAAATCATTTCTGACAGTAATACTCCCGGTACCAATCTGCGCACTATTCTTTAACATGGTCGCAAATTTCAAGATTCTAAAGGGTCGGTTATTAAGGCCAATTCTTTTTTGACCAAAAAAAATTTCTCCTTCTCCG
>CAISJJ010000338.1 GCA_903885595.1 uncultured Bacteroidales bacterium | reverse complement strand
TGAAAAGCACCGATTATGGTATCCATTTCCCAATCTCCAAATCTATTTTTATCGTTTACAACCGATGGTCTTTCATCAATGGAAACTCTATTTGCAATTGGGAAATGCTTCCCAATTGGTCGTTTACGATGTTTTAACTGATGACGACAATGTTCATAAAGTTTTCCACCATTAAGTTTATCTTTTCGAATATGTTGATAGATCCTTTCATGACTAACCATCTGAATTTTATTCTTTTTACAATACCCAGAAATCTGTTTGGGAGACCAATCCATCTGAAGGTGTTTAAGGACAATAGATTTACATTCATCTGTAAATGACCTATTAACGTAGAATCTAGATTTTCTGTCATTTGAGAATTCTTGAGCTGTTTTTCCTGAATAACCACCACGCTTTTGTTTATTGCGTTTAATCTCCCTGTAAATTGTTGATCGATTGACATTTAGTTCTTTTGCAATGAAATCTTTCGACATTTTCAGTTTTAGATATGCTTCAATTTGATATCTTTGTTCTATAGTTAATTGTTTCATAAGCTACTTTTAATGTGGTAATTAAAAGCTAAAGAAACAAAAAAACGATTAAGTTCAGGTGAAAGTTTATTAAACTAAATCCTGAACTTTTTTCTTTTGAGATAAAAAGTTATAGGTATAATCGCTTAGACCGCATAATTATTTTCCCGTTTTCAGACGCTTTGGCTCATATCTCACCATCCTTTTCAGGAGAGTATCAAATATAGTGTCCATATTATTGCGTCTATTGTATCTGAAATGATACTCATCAAGATATCCCTGCAATCTATCTTTGCTGCAATGATGGTGTATTCCTCTCAACCAGCCTTTCAAATTCATTATATGGATATGCATATCGGGATGATTTTTACCCTTGTTAGATGGCATCTGTTTTAACTTGGGATAATCCTTTTTCAGCGGAATGTATCCAGGCCATTCATCCGTAATAACATCAGCATCCTTCGATATGTGTGATTCAAAAAATGGACGAAAAGAAACATTAGACGCATTATCAATGATTTGTGCATATGCTCTCCCAACTTCTTTGCATGGTAGCTTCTCTAATGCTACTACTACTAATTTCTTCTTGCCTTTACTTCTTCCCCGTTTTTGTTCTTCTTCGCCTCCAATAAAACATTCATCCACATGCACTTCTCCTGTTAGTGGGTACTTATGGCTACTTATCATTGCCTGTTGAATTTTCCATTTAAACTCCCAACAACTCATTTGCCTTTGTTCAAATTCATTTGACAGTTCTAAAGAAGACATTCCTTTTTTCTTGGTGCAAACCCGAAATATTATGTGAAATGCGATGTGAATCGGAATTTTGCACTTGTCAAACATTGTTCTAGAAGTCGGGCTTTCATCGTATCCACACTTTACACACCTTCTTGAATGAGGTTTAACCCCGGAGCAAAAACCAGTGTTTTGGCACTTTTTGCAGACAAAACCATTCTCCCATTTGATGTCAGAAATGTATTTGTAACACGCTTCATCTTGATTAAACCGAAGGGTGAACTTTATTGAATTTAAACCTGTAAATTTAGCTCTTGTTTCCATTTTACAAAGGTAAAACTATTTGTCAGAAATCCTGCGGTCTAAACGCTTATACCTATATATTAAATTATTTTTTAGCAGTATTCGTTCTACTTCGTGGTCATTTTGTATCTTTGAACCGCAGCGCAGCTCATTCGCACCTCTGAAAATAATTTAATAAGCGAATAAATATTGATAACAGCCAACTCTTGGCACTCAGAATTACGATCAGAGTTGTGATTTGCTTTCATTTTGTATCTTTGAAATATTGATAACAGCATCAGTTCTTTATATGTTTTTTAGTGAATTGTTGTGATTTGCTTTACGAATATATTAAATTATTTTTTAGCAGTATTCGTTCTACTTCGTGGTCATTTTGTATC
>CAISJJ010000337.1 GCA_903885595.1 uncultured Bacteroidales bacterium | reverse complement strand
TTCATTGGGTTAACGACTAATGTAAAATGAAAAACGATGAGTGAAGATTGAATAATGAAAAAATAATATTTTTCAAGGAGTTGCAAATTTCAAAATGAATTTTAAACAGACTCTAAGAAAGGCTAAATGGGCAGTTAGTTTGTCCCACCCTCAGGTTTAGCTGATTTTTTGGCGTTGTCAAAATTAAACAACAGGGTAAACTGCAGGGTGTTTTGCAACGGGTTGTTGTTTCGAATAGGAATCAGGTATGAGAAATCGAGCCCGAAAACATTGTAACGCAAGCCTGCTCCCAATGTGAAGAACTGCCGGTCGCCCTTATATTTTGATTCATAAAAATATCCTGCGCGAATCGAAAAAAGTTTATTGTACCAATATTCAGCAGAAGCAGCAATATTGATTTCCTGCATCTCTTCCTTGAATCCATAGGGTGCATCATAAAAAGATTGGAGCATTCCCTTCACCACCGATACATCAGGGTCCATGCCTGCTTCAATAACTTTTTTCCCATCAGGCCCGATGATTGTTTTACCAGAACTGTCGACAGCATAAACAGGCGGAGTAGGTACGAGAAGTTTTGCAAGATCAACAGCGACCGTGATGCGGTTATAATCGTCGATATCCATGGTAAAGGAGGGTCCGAGACGCAGGGTTGTCGGGATGAAATCACGTATGATCGAGGTACTGCTGTATGACATTTTAACACCAATGTTTGAAATGTCAAAACCAAAATCAATAGCCGCGCCGGTGAGACCACTGATCTCCATTTCGTGATGATAATACAGCGCGACATCGGCAGCCACGGAGGTTCCGGGACGTACATCGTAACTGGAATAATTGACCGGGACCAGGTTTGAATAGATAAAGCGGGCTGCTATGGCGCCTGAAAATTCACGTGAAAATTTCCGGGCATAGGTTGCATCGATTGCCCATTCATTTGGTTTAACTTCACCAAGTTCCTGGCCTACATCATTGGTGAACATGACCGATCCCATAGAAAAAAACCTGAGTGATGCAGCAATTGCCTGCTTATCCCCTATTTTTCCGAAACCCACAACAGAGGCCAGGCCAATATCGTTTACAAGTCCGCGTAACCAAGGTACATAACCGATACCAAACCCAAACGACTTATCACTGAATGCATATTTTGCCGGGTTCCAGAACATGGAATAGGCATCGGGGCTGGTAGCAACCCCCACATCGCCCATACCCCCCGAACGGGCATCCGGTGAAATTGTTAAGAAAGGTACCGCAGTGGAAATAACTCGTGATCCATCTGTCGGCTCAGGAGGGAGCTGTGCAAAGGTCCTGGTAATAATCAGCGTAAAAGCAAACAGTAAAACAAATTTAATCTTCATCGGTAAAATCTAAATTAAATGATCAACAATTATAAGGTAGCTAAATAACGTTATTACTTTTCAGTTATTGTTTCAGTGGAAAATTTGAAGTTTCAGGCTAAATTATCTATCTGATAATCACAAGTTTTTGGCTTGTTTCGCTGTATGCGCCATTAATCCCTTTGAAGATGATTTTGTATGGATATATTCCGTTGCTGAGCTTTTTTCCGTTTGAGTCGGTTCCATCCCATGACAACGGAGGCATAACCGAACTTGCCAGGGGTTCGGGGTAACTGGATTCGATGGTACGAACCAGGATGCCATTCAGGTTATAAATGCTGATCTGAACATTCATGGAACCACCAAAAGATTGTTGGGGCTGAAAAAGGAAACTTGTATAATCAGCCATTGGATTTGGCGCATTCACGACATTTTTAACAGTCAGAGGCGGGTAATCAGAGACATTGAAAGTAATTGTTTTTTCAGAAGAGTTGTCAAACATATCCCAGGCTTTGAGCGTGAGGGTATGCGAGCCTGAAGAAAGTGTTGATAGCGGAAAGGCAATTTTTCCGCTGGTGTATGAACCAAACAGCGGGGTAAAATAGTCGTTCAATATCATGGAATGAGCCCGGTCGTTATCCAGAACCATTTCAATTTCATGGCCGATGCCCAATCCGATGTAATTGATTCCGTTGGTATCCCAAATTTCGGAAAGCAAAACAGGTTCATTACCTGTTTTTCCGCCTGAGATAAATTCCGGATTATCAAGAAAAAGTTTAATAACCGGTCCCGGGTTCACCGGATTTACTGCCGGGTCTCTCCCCCCGATGATAATCTGATCAGAATACCCGGCTGCATCCTGAATGTCATTATAAGCATAATAACTTAACTTCCCCTGATCAAACTGGAGGGAAATACCTTTCGGAACGATGAAGGAGAACTGAAAATCCCCGGCCCTGACCGGAACATCCCCTTTGAAAAGAAGACTGTTTTGCACCCTGAAATTCTGAGGATAGGAGTCGGGGTAGCGATTACCCAGGGTGGTATTGGTAACCGGTTTATCATACACCTTACAGTTCACAACGCCGTTAAACGTTGAGATTTTATTTCCGATTCGATCTTCAATGGTCCCGTTTACAGTGACATCCGAAAGCCCTTCAACTGTAACCGGCTGATCGACAGGAAGTCCATTGATAAAAGTCGTTTTTACATTATTATCGGTAAAGGCGATCGTCTGGGCAGGATCTCCTAACAGGACAAAATTACGCAGTGCCTGAATATTCCCGTTGTTGTTCTTGGAAATTCTGATGAGATCACCCATTTTTATAAATTCACCTTGTTCATCACGGTCCATAAGG
>CAISJJ010000336.1 GCA_903885595.1 uncultured Bacteroidales bacterium | reverse complement strand
GCGTTTGCCCACTGTTCTTCCATTCATCTACCTTAGCAAACATTGCCGCAGACTTCGGTGTTTTCATAGTACCCTGGTTTTTGTTGCAAAGGTAAACCGGGTTCAGCTATTGGAAAAGATGGGGTTGGTAGGGCGGATACGTTTATTAGCATAAGATCGTAATAATTAACGAGTTGCCCCGCGTTGCAATTGACGGCTTGTTAGCCCCTGATCGTGTTTATATTTTCATTTTTGAAGGATGTTGTCTTGTATCAAAAATCGAAAGCAACACAAGGTGTTCATTTTCAACAGTATAGTAAATCATCAAATTTTTTGAGAGAACACAACGATGGATTTTCCTTCTTCTTATAGAAAAGGGATAAGCCTCAGGGAAGAGTGATAGGAGTAGCAATTGTTTTTCCAACTTTTGAAAGAATTTTGTCAATTCTTTTGAAGTCCAGTTGGATTCGAGATAGATAATTAAACTTTCAAGATTCTTCGTGGCTTCTTCCGTCCACCTAATCTTTAAGCCACTTTTCATATTTTTTTCTTATCTGATCGTGGGATTGGATTTTCCCTTGTTGCAGATCATCAAGCCCCCGATTAATTGAAGCCATTTCTTCTTGAGTAATATGACTCCACCAATCTGACTTGGAAACATTGGGGACTGTAATGATGTTTTTTATCAGATCTATCAGGTCATTGTCTTGAATCTCGCAGATTCGTTGAATGATATCCAATTTCTCGGCTGAAAGGTTCATGTTAAAATTGCTTTATACAAAGATACAAAACTTTATCGCTTTTGAGTTCCGGTTTTATTCGGTTGGGGGCTAACGCCCCGCATGCAAAAGCTGCAAAGGTAAAATGTCGCTAAGCCTTGTTAAGGCTGGCATTGTAGATTTTGCATGCTTGTTAGCGGCATTTATTACATCTTTTGAAGCTTGTAAATCACTGTCATTCCATTGTAATTCATCACTTTGACAAAATATAATCCAGGTGAAAATCCTCTAATGTCAATATTCTCTAATTGCTTTGAAAAGCAAATAAGTTGTCCAACTGCATTGTAAAATTCAACACGATTTATTTCTCCAAAAGCTCTGCTCAAACTAATTGTTACAAAATCCGAAGTGGGATTTGGGAAAACTTTTAATACGTTTTTCTCCATTTCAAATTCCTTGATTGCTAAAACCAATAATGTCGAATCTGAAAACGTAGCCCAATAAACGTTCACAGTATCTGCTCCCCTTAGATAGTAATATTGATTTTGATAGAACGTTGTTGAGTCTTCCAAATTTAATACAACTCTGAAACCGCCTGTATCCCACCATCCCCCGGGATGAACACCTGTAAAAACACTACCATTTTTACAAGTATCGTTGAAAAGATTTTTATTCCAATATGCTTTTATTGGGAAGTGAGGTGACACGATATTAATTTCAATGACAGGAAATAATGACCAAAAGTTACCTGTTCCACAGGCGTTTGGAACAATTTGCGTCTTGGTCTCAAATTGATTCTGTCCGAACCCAGGAAAGGAATTTTGCTGAAACCAAACATTTCCAACTCTTACGTCAAGTCCACTTGTGTAAGGAGTCGATATAATATTGGTTTCTCCAAAGGCTATATCCAAAGTGTCTGTCGCAGTCAGGTCATAACCAAGGGTAAGACTATCAGTATTTCCAACTGCATCCACGAATTTCAATACAAATGAAAACTGTTGTGCTTTGCATATAGTTATAAATCCCATAAAAAAAGCCAGTAGTAAAATCCTTTTCATTGTATTTCTATTTATGGAACATTGTCATATAATAATTGCCGCTAACGTTAGGCTAAAATGATTAGTCGGTTTATCCTTGCTTTGGCAATACGTTAGGATCTCTTTGTAATTTGTTGCCAATGTGTTTAATAATTTTGTTTAAGCTCATTTTTACAATATTTGTCAGAAAAGTCTCCTTTCGTGGAATAAACTTACTAATGAGAACAAATACAACCGGGATTTAATGGACTGCTTCCGTAATAATTTTTGGTGTAATCCAACTTCTTTGCCGAAACAATACTAAATGAGGTAAAAAGCCATAACAAATGTAATAGGATTTTAGGAAAAACCCATCCACTTGTAAAAATATTCATATTTCCAGTTTATCAAGCGGATTTTCAATCTTATCAAACCCTTTGGTTGTCATGTGGGTATAAATCTCAGTGGTTTTAATGCTTTCATGCCCCATCAATACCTGGATGTACCGTATGTCGGTTCCATTCTCGAGCAAATGTGTACCAAAACAATGCCTTAACGTATGTGGTGAGGCATGCTTTTTTATCCCGGCTTTTTGAAATGCTTCAGTTACAATAGTATAAATACTGCTTTCAGAATATTGCCGACCTTTTACCCCCTCAAAAAGCCATTCTTTGGGCTTGTACTCCCTGAAATATTCCCGCAACACAGGAACAACTTTCTTTGATAGCAGGGTATAACGATCTTTGCGACCTTTTGCCTGTCTTACAAATATCTGCATACGTTGACTGTCAATGTCTTTGATTTTCAAATTAATGACTTCGCTTATCCGCAGACCTCCCGAATAGGTGATCATGATGATTGCCTTGTGCGTATCCGCCCTACCAACCCCGTCTTAGGTTAGCAGGGTTTTATCTATAAACTGAGGGAGCAGTTCTTTGAGTTGAGAGGCTTTGGTATCGTTGATGTTGTTGATGACATAGGTAAGCCATTTCTG
>CAISJJ010000335.1 GCA_903885595.1 uncultured Bacteroidales bacterium | reverse complement strand
GCTGACAGTAAATACATTTACAGGAGCTTCAGCCTTTCGATCGGCGAAATCTTCAAAAGTTGCCTCTTGAGGGGTAACCGGAGCAAGGCCGGTTGATAATCCCGTGAGGGCCGATAAGTTCACCGTGTAAGTTGTTTCCCTGGAACTTCCAGCTGCAAAAATTGTATTGATTTGTAAAACGAGTACTGCAGCAAGTAAGCAGATGGTTTTCATTGTTATAATATTATTCGTAGTTTTCATTGTCTTTGTTTTTATTGACCATGAGACGTGGCATCTTGTTAAACGTTACCTGGTCTGATTTAATTAACAATTATTTAACAAATGATTGATTATTAAATTATTGTGCTGCAAATCTACTATCTTATTTAGACTCAGTATAAAATAAATCGACAAGCAAAGGGTTAAACCCGACGAATGCCGGTATTTTATCGATGAAAACACAAGTTATTGAAAAACAATAATATAGAAGAAGTAATTGAATCAGATCCTTGTGCCTCAGACACTCTGCAAAGAACCGGCAATGGCGCTTTATACTTGGATATGCAGCAATGCGGGCACTTTTCGCATTGCCTGCACTGTTGACATTGCCCTTAATTTTTGCAATTCCTCTTCGGCAAATTACAGGTTTTCCTGGAAATACTGCACCATCTTTTGGTTCAGGTGAACCCGGTCTTTGCCCCTGACATTGTGTTCATGGCCGGGATAAAAAAAGAAATCGACCTGTTTGCCTTCATCCACGCACTTTTTCAGAAATGAAAGTGAGTTCTGGGGAACTACGGTGTTATCCTGATCATCGTGAATGATGAGCAATTTTCCTTTCAGGTCGCTGACATAATTGTGAAGGCAGGCATTTTTGTAGCCTTCAGGGTTGCTTTCGGGCGTATCCATATATCGTTCGCCATACATCACTTCATAATATTTCCAGTCGGTAACCGGCCCCCCGCATACGGCTGCTTTGAATGAACCGGGGTTTTTCAGGAACATTAATATGGTCATGAACCCGCCATAACTCCAGCCGTTGAGGCCAATACGCGTAGAATCGACAAAAGGTAACGATTTCAGGTAACTCACCCCGGTCATCTGATCCGCCATTTCCTTCATGCCCAGGTTCCGGAAGATGGCCTGTTCAAAATCGCGCCCCCGGGCTGCTGTGCCACGGTTATCGAGCGTGAACACAACATATCCGAGTTCGGCAAGATAATTGAGAAACAGTCCGGCTCCTCCAAGCCATGTGTTGGTTATCAGCTGTGAATGAGGACCTCCGTATACATAGATGATTACCGGGTACTTTTTGCCAGAATCGAAATCAGCAGGTTTTATGAGGCGGCAGTAAAGATTGGTATTATCCTCATTTTTCAATGTAAGGATCGACATCTCACCAAGTTTATAATTCTTAAGGGGATTTTCATTTGCAAGCAAAACCAGTAACGGTTTCCCTTTTTCATCAAGCATTTCAATCTGACGGGCTACATTTGTGCTGCTGTAGGAATCAAGAAAAAAAAGTCCGTCATCTGAGATTTTGATCGAGTGGGTCCCTTCAGATTTTGTAATGGGGACCATATCTCCTTTTTTCAGATCCACGGCGTATAATTGGCGATTAAGGGGATTGTCCTTGTTGCAAAGGAAGAAAGCTCGCGCATCATTTGCGTCAGTTTTCAGAAAAGAGGTTACCTCCCAGGGCCCTTTTGTAAGTTGCTTTATGAGGTTTCCTTTAATGTCATAGAGATATAAATGGTTGTATCCATCGCGACTGCTTTCCCAGATGAAATACTCAGAGGATTTATTCAGGAATTTCGGCCCCTGCTGAGGTTCGACATAGGTCTCATTTCTTTCTTCAAACAGGGTTGAGGTATACTTTCCGGTTATTGCATCATATTGGTTGAGCTTCATCCAATTCTGGTCGCGGTTGAGCGCAGCAATGTAAATAAATTTACCGTCAGGACTCCAGGTGACATTTGTAAGGTATTCAATTTGATAAGCTGAATCTGCAATACTGTCTGATCCGGTCTGCAGATATATGGTTTTACCGGTGGCAACTGAATATACCCCTAGTTTCACTTTGTGGCTTTTCATGCCTGCCATGGGATATCTGGTGGGTTTGACCGTTGCAATGCGCTCGGAAATATCAACAAGGGGATATTCAGCGACCATGGTTTCATCCATACGGTAAAAAGCAAGAAAACCTCCGTCTGGAGACCAGAAGGTTCCTTTTTCAATTCCAAATTCGTTGCGGTGCACCCTGTCTGAACCATAAACAATTCCCGGATTTTTTTCATCCGTTATGACAATTTCACTGTTTTTATCTGAAATATATAAATTGTTACCCCTGGTATAAGCAACCAGGAAACTGTTTTTATCGATATCGGTATTTTCAGCCTCTTTAGTCCATGAATTTTCTACTGTCAGGGTGTTTTTCAGGATATCAAAAAGCACAAGTTTATTTTCAAAAGTATAACAACACCGGTTGGCAGAGAGAAATGTCAGAACCGGAAATCGTTTCAGGGTATCCTGATTTGTCATTTTCAAAACGGTGTTCAATTCTGAAAGACACGTCAGTGTATCACTTGAAGCGTTAGCCTTATTCCCGCGAATCAGGTTGTTTTTACTCACATAGACATAATCCTGTGTTCCGGGAAGCCACTGAAGCTGACTGAGGTTTGCCGGGTTAAGTTTCGGATTCATGTTGGTTGCTTCTTCTACCGTGAGGAGTCTTGACTGAGTAAAGGCTAAGAATGGGAAAAGGATAGCGAGCAACAGCAGGAGAGAAAGACGCGACATAAAAATTACGAATTAAAATTAAAAATTACAAATTACGATGTGCGAATTGTCCCGCGTCACGTGTCCCGTGTCCCG
>CAISJJ010000334.1 GCA_903885595.1 uncultured Bacteroidales bacterium | reverse complement strand
TGGATGCATTGGTGTATTGATTGATTGACGGATTGATTGAATGATTGATTGACGGATTGATTGAATGATTGATTGACGGATTGATGGATTGATTGATGGATTGATTGACGGATTGATTGATTGACGGATTGATTGATTGATGGATTGATTGATGGATTGATTGATGGATTGACGAATTGATTGACGGATTGACGGATGGATGGATTAACGGATGGATGGATGGATGGATGGATGGATTGAACCATCCGGCTCCATAGGAGCCTGATTTTGGTAGCCTGGTGGAAACAATGTTGAGTTTCCGCTCCGTAGGTGCGGAATAAAAATGCGAAGTACAAAATAGAATTAACATATGGATGAGTATTCATGTAAAGATTGTAAATTTTACCTCCCTGTTGATGTTTTCAGAGGGATGTGCAAAATCAATAAGTCAAAAATTGGCCCCGAAGATCCCTTTTGTGGTCAGGCAGAAAAAATTGCTAAATGCAAATTCTGTTCAAATTATAAGAGTGAAAAGGATTTCCTCGGCCAATGTATGGGAACCTCCCTGGCTTATCCCGACATGATCGCCAGTAAATGTGCCGACTTTCAATGGTACCGGCAGAATTAACCCATGGTCATATTTTCGATATCCAGGGATTCTCGGTGCACGACGGCCCCGGCTGCCGAACCCTTGTCTTTTTTAAGGGATGTTCCCTTGAATGCGCATGGTGCTCCAATCCCGAAGGGATCTCTTTCTTTCCCGAACCACTGTACCGCGAAACTAAATGCACTTTCGATGGGTTATGTGTGAATGCTTGTCCTCATAATGCCATCACCATTTCAAAAACCGGCGACACAACACTGCTTTCATTCAACCGGACGATATGTGCAAAGTGCAATTCATATGCGTGTGCAAGGGCCTGCTGTTCGGGGGCGCTGAATATCGGTGGATATGAAATTACAGTTGAAGAATTATACCTGCGTATCAATCGCGATCGTCCCTATTGGGGCAAAGATGGCGGAATTACCCTCACGGGTGGCGAACCTTTCGCCCAGCCTGAATTTGCACACGATTTTCTGAAACGCTGCTATGACGCCTATATTCATACTGCCGTTGAAACGTGTGGCAACATACCCTGGGCGAATTATGAAAGATCATTGCCTTACATCGACTGGATATTTTTCGACCTGAAAATAATCAATGGATCTGCCATCGATCAAAAAACACCTTCACCCGCTAATCACCCTGCAAACTCCCAAACTTACCAACTTACCAACTTACCAACTTACCAACTTGCCAACTTACCAACTTACCAACTTGCCAACTTTCCCATTCCCCATATCCTCGAAAATGCCCGCCGGATTGCAAGCGAATTTTCCGGACGCCTGGTTTTCCGCTTACCGGTCATTCCCGGGTTTAATGATCATGCTGAAAACATTCAAGAAACTGCCCGGTTTATTCATTCCATCGGGCGAAATGAAATCAACCTCCTTCCCCTTCATCACCTTGGACGGGAAAAATACAGCCTTCTCGATAAAAAATATTACACGACTGATTTTAAAATCCCAGGGAAAACTGATCTTCAAAAAATAGCGGATCAATTCGGCTCGCTCGGAATTACCTGTTACATTGGAAGCGAAACCCCATTCTGATCGCGTCAGCTTTTTTCGTATTATTCTCCTAGAAATTATGCCTGGTATTTACACATGCGTGTGTGTTCAACGCCATTATTGGTTTTTGCAGAATGGTCATCCCTGAAAAAATTATGTTATCCCCTATAAAACAGTTGGATAATTGCAAATAATTACTCAATTTTGTTGCCTGTTATTCAGTTCACCAATACGCCATTCACACGTCAGTTATGAAAGATACCCCCATCAACTATGAAGTTGTTCAGCGGCATTTCCATGAAAGTAAAATCCGAAGCATTGGAAAAGCATCCATCCGTGAAATCAAGCGTTTAATCAACGGTATTGAAAAGGAGACCGGCGAAAAATTTGTACGTATGGAGATGGGTGTTCCGGGCCTGGCCCCAACCTCCATTGGCGTCGAGGCTGAAATTGAAGCGCTGCAACGGGGGGTTGCTTCAATTTATCCCGATATTGAAGGATCACCGGTACTTAAAAAGGAGGCTTCGCGGTTTGTTAAACTTTTTCTCGATATCGATGTCGATGAAGCAAACTGTGTTCCGACAGTTGGCAGCATGCAGGGTGGATTTGCCGCATTCCTCACCTTTTCGAAAATCGACAAGCAAAAAGATACAACGCTGTTCATCGATCCTGGCTTCCCTGTTCACCATCAGCAACACAGGGTGCTTGGATTAAATTTTGAATCATTTGATGTTTATAATTATCGTGGAGACAAACTGCGTGATAAACTGGAATCATACCTGTCAAAAGGGAACATCCATTCTGTGCTTTATTCAAATCCAAATAATCCATCCTGGATTTGCTTTACCCATAAAGAGCTGAGCATCATTGGCGAGCTGGCGAATAAATACAATGTGATCATTATTGAAGACCTGGCATATTTCGCAATGGATTTCAGGAAAGATTATTCCAAACCCGGGCAACCACCTTACCAGCCCACTGTGGCAAAATATACCGACAACTATGTTCTCCTGATCTCCAGTTCCAAGATTTTCAGTTATGCAGGTCAGCGTATCGGCCTGATGATCGTATCAAATAAATTGTTCAACACACAGTCGGCCAACCTGCTCTGGTGTTATTCTACCGATATTCTTGGGCGAGCCCTTATTTATGGCACCGTTTATGCTTTGAGCGCCGGCACCTCCCATTCGAGCCAATATGGTCTGGCTGCCATGCTGAAAGCCGTAAACGACGGCACCTTCGATTTTGTCGAGGTGGTAAAAGAATACGGGGCAAAGGCCATGATTATGAAAAAAATGTTTACTGACAATGGATTTAACATCGTTTACGATAAGGACGAAGATGAACCCATTGCCGATGGTTTTTACTTTACCTTCTCATACCCGGGATTCACGGGGGAAGAGTTACTCGAAGAGCTGATTTACTATGGTATCAGCGCCATTGCCCTGAGTATCACCGGTAGCGACAGACTTGAAGGAATACGGGCCTGCGTCTCACTTGTCAAGCGTGATCAGCTGCCAATCCTGGAAGCCCGGCTGGTTAAATTCAGGGAGCAACATTCTTAAAACCGGAGTTATTAACAACGCCGTAAGCCTGTTTCAGACATAATTGGCATCTTTATCACAAGTTGTGAAGCAATTATCTCATTTTCTGACAATTAACCCTATTTCCTGTTAACATTCCTCCGTTAGCAAAAAGATTGCACTGCGATTCTCATCAATGATCGTAGTGCCAATCTTTGTACCCGCAAAATTGGGTATTATTCAGATGAGGAGGTTTTGGCCGTTGCTGATGGTGGTTGTTCTATTGATGGGAAGTTCCTATCCCCTTGATATTTATGTGGATGAGCGCACCAGCGCAGAGATCTGTTTCACGGTTCAGGACCAGATGTTTCCAAAGCACTGGTACAACGCAAAAATCAACGCAGAAACAGAACCGCTTGCCCGAAGCGAACGTCAGCGGTTCATCGCCATTCTTAACCGCACCTTTTCCAAATATCCTGATAAGGTCCTCCGCGAAAACCTCGACCGCATTTACGGCCTGAAAAAAATGAAATTCTATGGTGTTGCCTTCGGCGGCACAAACATCCGTAACACAGTATTTATCTGCGACGATGAAACAAATCCCAGCTTCACCGACGAATACATTGAAGGTGTATTTCACCATGAATTTTCAAGCGTATTAAAACGTTCCTTTCCCAGGTACCTTAACACCGTGGCCTGGGAGGCCGCAAACTCCCCTGCCTTTATTTATGGCAATGGTGGCGTACATGCCATCATGAATGGTGAAGCATCGATGTTACTTGATCCCGAATACTATGACAAAGGGTTACTGACAAAATACTCACAGGCCTCGGTTGAGGAAGATATAAATGTTTTTGCACAAAACCTGTTCACCGGCAACCAGGAATTCTGGGAAATCGTGGATAATAATTTCCGGATCAGAAAAAAGGCCTTACTGCTGATCAGCTTCTATCAGAAAATAGATCCCAAACTGAACGAAGATTATTTTCGCCGCCTTAACGGCAGAGTCGCAAGAAGATAGCTGTTTGAACTTAAAACAGTTCTAAATTAGTCCGCCTAAGCTAAATTCCAGGGCAAAGTCAGCTGACGATTCAAACTATTTTCCTTATTTTCGCAATGTTAAACTGTTAACAATATAACATCTGTCATATGGCTAAAATCAAAGGTGATATCGTGATCAACACTGAGCGCTGCAAGGGCTGTGAAGTTTGTCTTGCTGCTTGTCCGTTCACGGTGATCGCAATGTCGAAGGAAGTGAACAGTAAAGGCTATCATTTCGCGATGAAGGTAAATGACGAGTGCACGGGCTGCACCAACTGCGCCCTGGTTTGTCCCGATGGCGTTATCACAGTGTACCGCGCCAAAGTTACAACTGAATAGAAATTATAAAAATATACTCCATGGGTGAACTTAGATTAATGAAGGGTAACGAAGCCGTGGCTGAAGCCGCAATTCGCGCTGGTTGCGACGGTTATTTCGGATACCCGATCACGCCACAATCCGAGGTGATGGAATACCTGATGGCCGAAAAACCATTTGAGCGGACAGGCATGGTAGTTCTTCAGGCCGAAAGCGAAGTGGCAGCCATCAACATGCTTTACGGCGGCGCCGGTACAGGAAAAATGGTCATGACCTCCTCTTCCAGTCCGGGTGTCAGCCTGATGCAGGAAGGAATCAGTTATATGGCCGGGGCAGAACTGCCTGCCGTAATCGTTAATGTCGTCAGGGGAGGTCCGGGACTCGGAACCATCCAGCCTTCACAAGCCGACTATTTTCAGGCTGTAAAAGGTGGCGGACATGGTGATTACAAAATGCTGGTTCTTGCTCCTGCTTCAGTACAGGAGATGTGTGACCACGTGAAGCTTGGTTTCGAAAAGGCATATGAATACCGCACCCCGGTGATGATCCTGTCGGATGGCGCCATCGGCCAGATGATGGAAAAGGTCGTCCTCTTCGATCAGATACCACGGCGTACCGACGATGAAATCATTAAGCAATGCCCCTGGGCATCGAATGGCCGGCCCAAAACCCGTAACCACAATATCATTACCTCCCTCGATCTCGATCCGGCAGGACAGGAGCGTGTGAACCTTAAACTCCAGGCCAAATACAAGGTTATGGAGCAAAAAGAGGTGCTTTATGAAGAAATCCAATGCGAAGATGCCGAATACCTCTTCGTTGCCTTTGGCCTCTCTGCACGTATCTGTCAGAAAGCAACCGACCTGGCTCGTGCCAAGGGCATAAAAGTAGGCCTTTTCCGCCCCATCACCCTCTTCCCGTTCCCCTCTATCGAAGTATCGAACGTTGGCAACAGGGTAAAAGGAATTCTGGTGGTCGAAATGAATGCCGGACAAATGATCGAAGATGTGAAACTGTCGGTTGGCTGCAAAATTAAAATCGAACATTTTGGCCGCTTCGGTGGTATTATCCCATCCCCGGATGAAGTGGTCAGGGCGCTTGAACAAAAAATTATCGGAGGTTAACTATGGAAGAACTATTCGCAAAACCCGAAATCCGGAAGCCGGAAAATATTGTCTATAAAAAGACCGACCTGATGGTCGACCGGCCGCTGAGTTATTGCCCCGGTTGCGGTCATGGCACCGCTCACCGCATGCTGATGGAGGTGATCGAAGAGATGGATATTACCGAGAAAACCATCGGCGTATCTCCTGTTGGCTGCTCTGTGCTGGCGTATGATTTCCTTAACATCGATATGCTTGGCGCTGCACACGGGCGGGCGCCTGCCCTGGCAACTGCCATAAAACGCATGTGGCCAAACCACTTCGTATTTACATACCAGGGCGACGGGGATCTTGCTGCCATTGGCACGGCCGAAACCATTCATGCCTGCAACCGTGGCGAAAACATCACAATCATTTTCATCAATAACGGGATTTACGGTATGACCGGTGGCCAGATGGCCCCGACAACCTTGCCGGGAATGCGCTCATCCACATCCCCTTACGGCCGCGATGTACCCACTATGGGCCACCCGCTGAAGATGACCGAACTGGTTGCCCACCTGCCTGGCGTATATTATGTTACCCGCCAGTCCGTACACACACCAAATAACGTGCGGAAAACAAAAAAAGCCATTCGTAAAGCCTTTGAGCTCCAAAAGGAAAACAAAGGGTTATCATTCATCGAAATCGTTTCCAATTGCAATTCAGGCTGGAAAATGACGCCGGTACAATCCAACAAATGGATGGAAGAAAATATGTTCCCGTTCTATCAGCTGGGAGATATCAAGGTGGATGGAAAATTAATTGAAGTAGCGAGATAGCGAGATAGCGAAGTAGCGAAAGTAAAAGTAGCGAAACGGCAAAATCGTAAATCGTAAATCGTAAATCGTAAATCAAAATGACTGAAGAAATTATCATCGCAGGCTTTGGCGGACAAGGAGTTCTATCCATGGGAAAGATCCTCGCCTATTCAGGTGTTATGCAGAATAAAGAAGTCAGCTGGATGCCTTCATACGGTCCCGAAATGCGCGGTGGAACGGCCAATGTAACGGTGATCATCAGCGATGAACGCATCAGCTCCCCCATCCTGAACTCTTATGATACAGCCATCATTCTGAACCAGCAATCGATGGATAAATTCGAAAAAACTGTCAAACCCGGAGGACTGCTGATTTACGATCCAAACGGGATCACCCGTTTCCCCGATCGCAGGGATATCAATATATACTCGATCGAAGCCGCCGATGAGGCTGGAAAGCGCGGACTTTCCAAAATTTTCAACATGATTGTCCTGGGAGGTTTCCTTAAGCTAAAGCCATTGGTCGCACCGGAGTACATTCACAAAGGACTGGAGAAATCTCTGCCCGCCCGGCACCATGCACTCATCCCCGAAAATGAAAAAGCTATTGAGCTCGGAAAGGAGTTATTGCAGGCAATCCACCTGGTGAACTAAAAAGAAGTGCCATCAGCGCTCAAACCGCCACTTTTTTCTGTTTTCCATTTCGGTTTTTCCCAAACTGAGCTATCATGAGGTTAACGAAAGCAGAATTATTCGCTTTACTCGAAGAGAAATATCATCAATACAACCATACTTCTTTCATTGAATCCGACCCGGTTTCTGTGCCTCACATGTTTACCCGGAAACAGGATATCGAAATTTCTGCATTCCTCAGCGCAACCATCGCATGGGGAAACCGGAAGTCGATTGTTACAAACGCACACAGACTGGTGAAGTTGATGGGAACTTCGCCGTATGAATTCCTTGTTAACGCCAAGCCAGAAGATTTCAAACCATTCCTCCTATTCGTCCATCGTACTTTTAATGGTGATGATTGCCTCTTTTTTCTCACTTCGCTCCAGCAAATCTATCGTGCCCATCAAAGCCTCGAACATCTTTTCAATACACTGAATGATCATGGCGCTGCCCATGCCATCAACAGATTCAGGGAAAAATTCCTTGAAACTGAGCATCTTTCGAGGTCAGAAAAGCACATTGCAAACCCGTTGACCGGATCTTCGGCTAAGAGGCTCAATATGTTCCTCCGGTGGATGGTCAGAAAAGATGACCGCGGTGTCGATTTCGGGATCTGGTCGTCCCTGGATCCGGCAAATCTGGTTTGTCCGCTGGATGTTCATGTTGGCCGCGTTGCACGGGGGCTGGGACTGCTGCATCGTACGCAGAACGATTGGAAAGCCGCACTGGAGCTGACCGATATGCTTAGGACGTTTAATCGGGAAGATCCGGTAAAGTATGATTTTGCACTTTTTGGTCTGGGTATGTTTGAAAAGTGACGAAACTGATATAATACGTATATTTGCCCGGTTATGCTTCGGCTTGTGGGGATTTTTAAAACTGCTTATCCTCTTCAAGCAAGTTGATGTTTTCGGTAAGGATTAATGACCCAACCCCATGTATTAGTGAATCTTGGTATGTTCGTTTCCCGGTAAAGCCATGACTCAGTTATACGGCAGCTGATTGAATTTGCAAATTAAACCGAACTCAAACGCTCAGCATAACTGCATTTTGACAGAATTACATGCGTAATCCTGTTAAAATGTAGTTTAACCACCTGCAACGATATAAAAAAATGACTGAAAAGGTTAAAAAGGCATACCGTTTGGCGTTTGCACTGGCCATTTTCACCATTGCTTACAACATTATCGAAGGTCTTGTCAGTATTTATTTCGGGGTTTCTGACGAGAGCCTCACCTTGTTCGGATTTGGGGTCGACAGCCTGATCGAGGTCATCTCGGGAATCGGGATTGCACTAATGATCATTCGCATCAGAACCAGCGGAGCAGAACACCGCAGTACTTTCGAAAAAAATGCGCTCCGCATAACCGGTATAGCTTTCTATATTCTTGTAGCGGGATTGCTGATATCGGCCGGGAATAACCTCTTTATCGGGCATAAACCTGAAACCACCTTCTGGGGCGTAGTAATTTCAGCCCTTTCCATTGTGGTGATGTTCATTCTTGTATTGATAAAACTGCGTGTGGGAAAGATATTGAACTCAGCCGCAATAATTGCCGATGCGCACTGCACAAGGGTTTGTATTTATATGTCGGTTGTGCTTCTTTTATCCAGCGTTATTTTTGAACTGACCGGGATTGGCTGGATCGACATCATTGGTACACTTGGACTCGCATGGTTTTCGTTTTCCGAAGGCCGTGAATGCTTCGAAAAAGCAAAAACTGAAACCCACTGCAGCTGCCATAAACCATAATGAAAAAACGTTCATGGAAAACTTGAAGGGGTCATCTGTCTTTTTATCTTTGTCACTTGTCACTTGTCACTTGTCATTCGTAATTCGTAATTCATAATGGGTATCCTCCGGGCAATCATCTGCATCATTTTCCCCCCACTGGCCGTTCTCGACCGGGGATGCGGAGCTATTTTACTGGTTTTTATCCTAACCTGCTGCGGCTGGATCCCAGGGGTAATTGCTGCCATTGTATTCAATATGAGGCGCAACTAGAGGAATAACAACCAAAAATCTGCATATCAACTTACCAGCTTCCCAGCTTACCAACTTAC
Source organism: uncultured Bacteroidales bacterium (assembly GCA_903885595.1). Classification (GTDB taxonomy): domain Bacteria; phylum Bacteroidota; class Bacteroidia; order Bacteroidales; family FEN-979; genus CAIVAT01. The sequence goes on along the minus strand of CAISJJ010000334.1, from coordinate 33,931 downwards.
CAACTTACCAGCTTACCAACTTGCCGACTTGCCAACTTACCAATTTCCCATTTATTCATTACATTTGTAAATCCAGCATATCCTTCATGCATACGCTTCGAAAAAGGATTATCGCTTACTTTTTAAGTCTTTTCACGACTCCCCGTGTAAAAGAAATGATTGCTGGCTATGCACAGATTTTTATCGGGGAGGCCGGACGCTATACGACCGGAATAAAGACAGAAGCAATTGAAACAAAAGAGACTTTCACTATTCTTACACGGTATATCAGGCAAGAAAAAATAACCCGTGAAGAGAAGAGAAAATTTAAAAAGCAAGTCGTGGATATTTTAAGGAGTTCAGGAGTTTTTGTTCCTGTTATGATCATCCCGTTGCCCTTCGTTGGTACACTCCTGTTGATCATTATGGATCATTTGTTACTCAGCATGCATATTCAACTCCTGCCGGATGCATTCTATCCAAAGGAGAAAAAGGAGTTGTTAACACCACAGGGAATCGAAAAGGATTTGAAGAAAGATAAGAAATTCATATTTTAACTGAATAAATATGATAGCAAGGAGATTACTTTCAGTGATTGCAGCCAGCTGGTTCATAAGTCAAACCATTTCCGCACAAATTCCCAACGGCGATTACCCCGGCGACACCCTTTATCCCTGGGTGGTTATCTCCTTTGAAGAACCGAGTTCTTTCATTCAAATTGGCATGTCCGGTCAAAATATATGGCAGATCGGGCCTCCGCAGAAAACAATTTTCAACCAGGCCTACACGGTACCAAATGCAATGGTGACCGATATCATGAGCCCTTATCCGGTTGATAACCATTCATACTTTGATCTCTGCATCGGGGCCTTTAACAACCAGATGTATCCTTACGATATTTTTATCGACTTCAGGCATAAATATGATACCGATACGCTTCAGGATGGCGGGTATATCACTGTTTCATGGGATCATGGTGAAACCTGGATGAATATTCTTGAAGATACGCTTTCACAACAGTTTTTCTATGTAACTCCATCGCGAGCCTTAGGCCCCTGGGGCAATACGAACCTGTATTTTTCCAGTAATACGCTGTTCAACGGCGAACATGGATTCTCAGGCAGATCTGGTGGCTGGGTCCATTCATGCATGGCCTGGTTTGACCTTCCGGTAAAGCATCCGGCTGATTTCCCGCCCGATACCATGATCCTGCGGTTTAACTTTATTTCCGACAACATTCACCAAAACAGGGAAGGCTGGATGATTGACCAGCTTCGTGTCTTTTCACTCGATCTCGGATCAGGAATGCACGAAATTCAGAAGACACCTCTTATTGTGAGGGTGGCGCCTAATCCAATAAACGAAAACCCAATGGCAATGCTGAACAAGGTGTTTGACGAGGTTGAATACCAACTTATTGATCAGTCTGGACGAATACTTTTACACGGGAATCCCGGCAGGTGCAGGCAATTCGAAATTAAACGGGCTGATTTATCAGCAGGAATATACCTTTTAAAGGTTACTGCAGGGAATGGTCAAATCACATCATCAACCAGGATTGTTCTGCTTTAAAATGGCATAGGTTTGCATTTTCAGAAAACGAACACATGCCCAAGACATCACTTCACCTGTCATGATTTACGCTGACAATTTACCTTATCTGCTTCAAGGATTCAAGCGCCTCGCTGATATGCTTTTCAAAATTCAGCTGTGACGAGAACATCATCCTGATGATTCCCTGCCTGTCGATAACAAAAGTGACCCGTCCAGGTAAAATACCAAGTGATTTTCCCACCCCATATTTCTCTGCCACCGATTTATCCTTATCGGAAAGAAGGATGAAAGGTAATTTGTGGTTTGCCGCAAATGCCTGATGTGATGAAATATCATCGGAACTAATGCCAATAACTTCAGCGCCAGCTTCTTTAAAAACTTCATAATTATCCCTGAAACTACAAGCCTCTTTCGTACAACCGAAAGACTCATCCTTGGGATAAAAGTAAACCACGAGATTTGTTTTACCCAGGTAATCGGTCAGGTTTACCCGTCGTCCACGCTGATCAGGCAGAGAAAACTCAGGAGCCCTGCTGCCGATTTCGATTTTGTTTGCCATATTTTTAATGTTGGAACCAGCCTGTGCACCGGTTCTTTGTGAAGATTCATCAGTGCACGATATAAGAAAATAATTTAGACTAAGTATAAATAATGCGAAAGTTTTGTACCTTTGCAGCATGATTAAGTCAATAAATCTTTAAAGATAAAACAAAATGAGAACATTGCTGGTTATTTTAATATTTATATCCATGACGACAATAGCCGCCTCCCAAACCTTAAAATCATTTTATGATTTTAAGGCTACCACCATCGATGGCCAGCCGTTTGACCTTGCCACCCTCAAAGGCAAAAAGGTTTTGGTTGTCAACGTAGCCTCCAAATGCGGCTATACACCCCAATATGCCCAACTCGAGGAACTCTATAAAAAATATAGTACAGACAATTTCGTGATCATCGCATTTCCTGCCAATAATTTTATGGGCCAGGAACCAGGCACCAATGAAGAAATTAAAGAATTTTGTACCAGTAAGTATAATGTAACCTTCCCGATGATGGCAAAAATTTCTGTCAAGGGCAAGGATATCGATCCACTATACAACTGGCTCACCGTAAAAGATCAGAATGGCGTATTGGATGCTCCGGTTAAATGGAATTTTCAGAAATTCATGATAAATGAACAAGGTCAGGTAGTCGATTTTGCCGCTCCGGGTGAAAAACCATTTGACGATAAAATTATCAACTGGATCGAAAAGAAATAATTTCGCTACCTCGCTATTTCGCTACCTCGCTACCTCGCTATTTCGCTACCTCGCTATTTCGCTATTTCGCTACCTAATTTTTTCTAATATGTCCAGTCTCCAAAAATACAAGTGCACCATTTGCGGACATGTGTATGACCCGGTTTTTGGTGATCCCGATTCGGGTATTGCTCCCGGAACCGCCTTTGAAGACATACCTGATGATTGGGTATGCCCTGTTTGCCAGGTTGGGAAAGAGGATTATGTGAAAATAACATAATATACCTATTCAAAGTAGGATAGTAGTAAGCGTGTAAATTGCGTCAACTCACCAACGGCATTTTCAAAGAAAACCGGACACTACGCGAAGTTTATGTATTTTGACATTCAGCGACTTACGATTTATCATGTTTCAAACAAATCATAAATAGAAGTTTTTGGAGTGGGCTTAAAATTGAAATTCAGAATTTTCGATTAACTTTGAGCATCAAAAATCGACCTATATGGCATTGAGCATCAAAGGAACAAAGACCGAAGAAAATCTGCTGAAAGCATTTGCCGGAGAATCACAAGCTAAGAACCGATATACTTACTATTCAAAACAGGCGAAAAAAGAGGGGTTTGAACAGATTTCAGCCTTTTTCGCCGAAACAGCGCTGAATGAGGAAAGTCACGCAAAAACCTTCTTTCGTTTCCTCGAAGGAGGTCCGGTTGAAATTAAAGCCACCTATATGGCAGGAGTTATTGGCACCACTGCCGAAAACCTGAAAGCAGCAGCCGAAGGAGAGCATGAGGAGTGGTCGGAACTCTACCCCCTGTTCGGGAAAATCGCAGCGGAAGAGGGATTTGTAAAGGTTTCCGCCGCATTCAAGCTCGTTGCAACGGTTGAAGAACATCACGAAAACAGATTCCTGAAACTTTTAAACAATCTTGAGAAAAACAGAGTCTTTGAAAAAGATGAGAAAACCTATTGGGTTTGCCGTAAATGCGGATATATCCATTATGGGTTTAAAGCATTGCAAAACTGTCCGGCCTGTGATCATCCGATGGCCTATTTTGAGGTGATGCAGGAAAACTATTAAGGGATGACCAATGACAAATAACAAATAATGCGGGACGCGGGATGCGAGACGCGGGACGCGGGACACGGGACACGGGACGCGGGACACGGGATGCGAGACGCGGGACGCGGGACACGGGACAAATGAGGATAGCCGTAATTCGTAATTTTTAATTTTGAGTCCACTCCGAAAAGTCCGATCAATTGGATCCTGAGTGGAGCCGAAGGATACAACAGGCTGAAATTAAGTACACTTCGAAATCGCTCAGTGTCATTAATTGTTTGAAAATGCCTTTTCGGAACAGACTCAATTTTTAATTTTTAATTATGTCTACTTACCAGCTTTTCACCAACCATAAATAAAAGCATCAACAAATGAATTCAGGTATGGCAAAAAAGATAAAATTCAGCAAAGAGGAGGTTTTACAGGATTATAAACTTGCAAACGAGAGTCGCCAGGTAAGCTTACTGGGTCGTCGCGAAGTTTTAGGCGGCAGGGCAAACTTCGGATTATTCGGCGATGGGAAGGAGATCCCGCAAATAATCAAGGCCAAATTTTTCCAGGATGGCGACTGGCGGTCAGGTTATTACCGCGATCAGACTTTTATGATGGCGGCTGGTTTGTCAAACCTTGATATCTTTTTTGCCCAGTTATACGGAGACACTGATCTCACACGCAATCCCGACAATGGCGGTCGTTTGATGAATTCCCATTTTGCAACCCGGAGCCTCGATGAAAAAGGCAACTGGAAAGATCTGACAAAGCAAAAGAATTCATCTGGCGATATCTCCCCTACCGCCGGGCAGATGCCCCGGCTGCTTGGACTGGCGCTTGCTTCAAAGGTTTTCCGGAACAGTCCGGAGATGTGGGATTCCGCTAAGAAATTCACCATCAGGGGAAATGAAGTCGCTTTCGGAATGATCGGTGATGCCTCCACCTCAGAGGGTCACTTTTTTGAAACCATAAATGCTGCAGGTGTGCTGCAGGTCCCCCTCGCCCTGTCGATCTGGGACGATGGTTATGGCATTTCAGTGCCCAAGAAATACCAGACGACCAAAGAAAACATTTCGGAGCTGCTTAAAGGATTTGTTGCTGACGAGAAGGGCCCCGGCATCCGTTTATATACAGCCAACGGATGGGATTATGCTGCCTTGTATGCAATGTATGAAGAGGGTATTGCCGTTTGCAGGAAAGAACAGGTTCCCGTTGTCTTCCATGTAACTGAGCTGACACAGCCACAGGGTCATTCAACATCAGGATCGCATGAACGTTATAAATCTGCAGAGCGGCTTAACTGGGAGAAGGAACATGATTGTATTCCCAGGATGCGTCAATGGATCATCAAGGAAGGAATTGCCACTGCTTCAGAATTGGATACTATTGAATCAGATACGGTTAAAACAGCAAAAGCTGCCCGTGACCGCGGATGGAAGGCCTTCCTCGCCCCTTTCAAAGCTGAACGCGAACACCTGATCAGCGTGGTTAAGACTACACACTGCCCTTGTAAAAAACAGGCCAGGATTGACAAAATCGTTGCCGATCTTGAAGCCATCGCCGAACCAATCAGAAAAGACATTATTTCATCTGCCAAAAAGATAATGCGGGATGTTTGTACCTCCTGCAGCATGAAGAAACCGATGAAAGCTGATCTCGATGTCTGGATGGCCGAACAGCGAAAATTAAATGCCGCACGATACAGTTCTCACCTTTACAGTGAATCGGAACATGGTGCGCTCAGGGTTGAAGGCATACCTCCTGTTTTCAATGAAAACTCTCCGGTGGTTACCGGCCGGGAGATTCTTAATGCCAATTACGACATGCTCTTTAAAAACAACCCACTGGCGCTGATTTTCGGCGAAGATGTGGGTAAAATCGGCGGAGTAAACCAAACGCTTGAAGGCATGCAGGCAAAATATGGTGAAACACGGATTTCCGACACCGGAATTCGCGAGGCTACCATCATTGGCCAGGGACTTGGCATGGCATTACGTGGGTTGCGCCCCATTGCCGAAATTCAATATTTCGATTACCTGCTCTACGGCTTACAGGTTATGAGTGATGATCTGGCAACAACACTTTACCGAACTGTTGGCGGACAAAAGGCGCCGCTGATCATCAGCACCCGCGGTCATCGTCTCGTGGGAATCTGGCATTCCGGATCACCGCTCAGCATGGTAATCAATTCCATCAGGGGAATTTATGTGATGGTCCCCAGGAATATGACCCAGGCTGCCGGCTTTTATAACACCATGATGGCCTCCGACGATGCCGGTCTGGTCATTGAGCCGCTGAACGGATACCGCCTGAAAGAACAGATGCCTGACAATATTGGCAACTATCGCATTCCGCTTGGTGTTCCCGAAATCCTTAATGAAGGATCCGATATCACCATCGTCACCTATGGATCGTGTGTAAAAATCGCCCAGGAGGCGCTTCCTCAGATCACCGACTTTGGTATTTCTGTCGAACTTATCGATGTTCAAACCCTCCTCCCGTTCGATATCAACCATGAAATCCTGAAGTCATTGAAGAAGACCAACAAAATTCTCTTCTTCGACGAAGATGGCAGCGGCGGCGCCACAGCCTTCATGATGCAAAAGGTAATGGAGGAGCAGGGGGGCTACCGCTATCTCGATGCCGAACCGCGCACCCTTACTGCCAACGACCATCGCCCGGCCTATACCAACGATGGCGACTATTTCTCAAACCCAAACGCCGAGGATGTGTTTGAGATGGTGTATGAAATGATGCATGAGTACAATCCGAACAAGTATCCGAGGATCTGGTAGTTTTAACTCAAAACTTAAATCTCAAAACTCAAAATTGAACCTACTCCGAAAATCAATTTAACGGAAACCGGACACTGAGCGAAGTCGAAGTGTACTTATTATCAGGTATTTGCATCCTATGACTCCGCTCAGAATCCAGTTGATCGGACTTTTCGGAGCAGACTCAAAATTCAAAGTTCAAAATTTAACTAAAAAATCAGGCCTGAAATTCTGGTCTGGGTGCGGAACTATTTTTTGCATCGTGGTTGATTTCTAACCCGTTTTAATATGGATCTGGAGATTATCAAAACCCTTGACGGTTCCCATACATTCCTTCACAAGGGTGTAAACCAGCATTATCATTCAACCTTCGGGGCAATTCAGGAATCACGGCACATTTTCATTGAATCAGGTCTTAAGGCGGTATTTGCAAACCCGGGCAAATCTTCAAATGGTTATCAAACGGCCCCAAAGGTCGTGGAATCATCGGCGTTTGGCAAGCTAACATCATACATCCGGGATTCTCCTTTTGCCGTTCATATTTTGGAAATCGGGTTCGGTACTGGTTTAAATGCGCTACTAACCCTTATTGAAGCAGAAAAGAGCGGGATCAGGGTTCTTTATACCTCTTTAGAAGCATTTCCCCTTGAAGCAGATTACTGGAAATTATTGAACTATCCGCATTCGATTGAATCTGATGATTATTCAGAGGTATTCACAACACTGCATCTCGCAAACTGGAACGAACCTCTCAATATTTCGCCCTGTTTCACATTACATAAGATACACACAACACTTGAAGCATTTCTTCCATTATCCGGTATCTTTAACCTGGTCTATTTCGATGCCTTTGGTCCAGATGCCCAGCCGGAACTGTGGGAAGAACAAATATTCGGTAAAATCCACAAAGGAATGTCGGCAGGCGGTATCCTGATGACTTACTCCGTCAAAGGAATTGTTGTCAGGGCGATGCGTTCAGCCGGATTCAAGACTGAAAAATTACCAGGGCCACCGGGAAAAAGGCACATCCTGCGGGCCATCAAATAAACGAAATTAACTTTGTATCTGTTCAATCCGGAAAGTTTTCAACAATACCTTTACCTTTTGATGTTTCAGAGATTAAGCAATGAATGTGAATTATCCCGGATATCCTGGTACGATGCACAAAGATTTTTGAAATAATTAATTATGATCATGCTCTTTACAAAATTTTACAAAAATCAAACGAACTCTAAAAACAACGGATATGCTGGAAAATTACAATATTGAGAACATTCTGTTCCTGGATATCGAGACCGTACCGCAGTATCCTTCCCATGATCAACTGCCGCCAAATTACACTGCACTGTGGGAAAAAAAAGCAAGTCAGCTCACCCGGATTGAAAAATTCAGCGCCGACGGAATCGTAAAGTCCGGTGAGGTTTACGACCGGGCTGGTATTTATGCCGAATTCGGTAAGATCGTGTGCATCTCAACGGGAGTTTTGCGTAACAATACTCTGTGGATAAAATCTTTTTCAGGCGATGAAGAAAAAGATCTGCTGTCTGGTTTTATTGATTTGCTGAATAAACTGATCGCAAAAAAGATCACCTACCTCTGCGCCCATAACGGGAAAGAGTTTGACTACCCTTACCTGATCCGTCGCATGCTGATCAACGGACTGGAAGTGCCTGCAGTTCTTGACCTGTCGGGCAAGAAACCATGGGAGGTCAATCATCTCGATACCATGGAGTTGTGGAAGTTTGGGGATTATAAAAATTATACATCCCTGGAACTGCTTGCAACAGTTTTTAATATTCCAACCCCAAAGGATGACATAAAAGGCGAAGATGTATCACGGGTTTACTGGCAGGAACATGACCTTCAGCGTATTGTAACCTATTGTCAGAAGGATGTTGTGACCATCGTAAACCTGTTTCTGCGATTCAAAGGAAAGCCTGTTATCGGGGAGGCGGAAATCCAGGTTGTTGGCTGAATTACCTCACCAATTGGTATTCCATGTTGTAATCTCCAGTCAGCATGAATGCGGTTAGTAAGTGAATTTCAGCTATTTTTGCCATCAAATTCTGCTATGGCAATAAATCAGTTCAACATCCGGGTTTATGGATTTCTTATTGACGACGACTGTGTTCTTGTAACCGATGAATTCAGGCTCGGGATTTACATGACAAAGTTCCCCGGTGGTGGGTTGCAATTTGGTGAGGGCACCATTGAATGTCTCAAACGCGAATTTATTGAAGAGCTTGACACACCGATCGAAATCATTTCTCACTTCTATACGACTGATTTTTACCAGCCTACAACCCTCCTCCCCTCCGACATGCAGCTTTTCAACATATACTACCTTGTTATGGCAAGGAAACCTTTTCTTTTTCGCACTACCGGAGTAAAAAATGATATTCCTCCTGTTGATGGTGCCCAATGTTTCAGGTGGGTTAGGATTGATCAGCTGAATGCAGGCGATTTTACCTTCCCGATCGATAAATTTATTGTCGGAGAACTGATGAAATGGCGTAAAGAGAAGTAGTGAGGTGGCGAGGTAGCGAAATAGCGAAATGAATAGCATTCACGAACACCTGAAAAAAATAAATGCGATCGTGAATAAATAGCGATTAATGAAAAGGCAAAATTGTAAAATCATGAAGAAAATTATTTTGACGTTTGCAATATTGGTTTTCCTTTCATCCTGTCTTCATCAAACCAGCAACAATGCCTCCATTAATGGATGTTTTCCAGATGCACAGGGCTTCAAACTGATTTTTCAAGAGATGGATACCCGGGAAATTCATGTCATTGATTCGGTTGTCCTGGGACAAATCGGAAAATTCAGCTTCAATCCCATCATAAAAGAACCAGGATTCTGGCTCCTGAAAGCGCAATCCGGAAAGATCCTGGTATTACTGCTGCACGCGGGTGACTCCATCGAACTATCGGGCAGCGCTCGCGACTTTCCCGACAATGTGATCCTCAAAGGCCCGGCTGATGCCATGTCATTGAATGATTTCTTCCGTTATACCCGGCAAAACGAAACACAGGTTGATTCCCTCGAAATGCTGCTTGCTGAGAGACAAGACAGTGCGGATTACTATCCTTTAACCCAGAAACTTGATACATTATTCCGTAGTATATGGGAACAACAACGTGCATTCGAAATTGCTTTCCTTACCAAACACCCCGAATCTCTTGCTTCCCTGATAATTTTAAATTATGCATTCGGACTCAGCCCGGTTCTCAGCCCTGATGAGGATTTCCGTTATTATGAGCTGTTAGATTCGGCCCTTTCAGTACGGTACCCTGATAACAAACATGTGAAGTTCCATCACGAACGGGTATTGGAATTGCGGCAAAAAACCCAGGTCCGAAAATGACATTGCCCTGAAAAACATCATTTTCTGTATTTTTTCCTTTACATTTTACACTTCACATTATTCGCTTTGCCTTTTGCACTTTGCATTTTGCATTTTGCATTTTACTTTTTCTCTTTTCATAACAATACGCTTCCCAGGCATTGTAAAATTTTACTAAATTGCCCGAAATTTAAGCCATGCGGCAAAAGGTTTATTTCGCCTCTGATTTTCATTTGGGTATTCCTGATCATGCAAGCAGCCTGATGCGGGAAAAAAGGCTGGTGGCCTGGCTTGAAATGGTTCGTGCTGATGCTTCCGAAATTTTCCTGATGGGCGATCTGTTCGACTTCTGGTTTGAATACAAGACGGCCATTCCACGCGGGTATGCACGTTTACTGGGCAAACTGGCAGAAATTACTGATGCTGGTATTCCTGTTCATCTGTTCCGCGGGAATCACGACATGTGGGCTTTCGATTACCTTACTGAAGAACTGAACATTCAGCTTCACCGTGATCCTGAGTTCCGGGAGTTCAATGGTATGCATTTTTACCTGGCGCATGGCGATGGTTTAGGCCCTGGCGATCACGGTTATAAATTAATTAAAAAAATATTTGCCAGCCCTGTCAATCAATGGTTATTCCGCCTGATCCACCCCGATATGGGCATCAAAATGGCATTGTTCTGGTCACGAAAAAGCCGTAAAGCCTCCATTGAAAAGGAAAAAAGAGATGAGGATATCACACTCAGGCTTATTCAGCAGCGTATTACGGTTCATTCAAATGAGCTGTTAAAACAGAATCCTGATCTGAATTACCTGATTTACGGCCATTATCATTTTCCGCTCGACATCCGGCTTAGCAGCACAGCCCGCCAGCTGGTGCTGGGCGATTGGCTGACGCATTTCACCTATGCCGTTTTTGACGGAGAATGTTTGGATTTAAAAAAATTTCCCACAACCTGATTTGCCCCTCCGTAGAGATAGGTTTTAAACCCGTCTTTACATCATTCATCGCAAACCGGTTACGCGTTCGTAGAGACGGGTTTAAACCCGTCTCTTCAATGGGGTATGGATAAAAAAAAAGCCACCCCGTCGGATGGCTTTTTCAGAAATCAGTTACTGATTATTCCGGATGAATTGCTTCTACCGGGCAAACATCAGCGCAAGCACCGCAATCGGTACAAACTTCAGGATCAATTTTGTAGATATCACCTTCAGAAATAGCTTCCACGGGGCACTCATCAATGCAAGTTCCGCAAGCGGTGCAATCATCATTAATTTTATAAGCCATGACTTATTGAGTTTGTGTCCTGCAAAATGCAGGACGAGTTTATAATTTTCATGGCAAAGATAAATAAATTCCGGGAATCAGCAATCGCAGGTAATAATTGTTCTTTTTTATCACAAAAAACTCCACCCTGACAGGGATCGCCACCCTGACAGGATTCAGACTTCAGGACAATGAATTTTGAAAAGAAGTTTTGTGTCTTACGCTTTGCCTTTACAGTTAATTGAGTAACTTTGTGCCACTAAAACAATGATGCTATGGCTAAGAAAAAAAGACCTGTTATTGAACGTGAAGAGGTGGTGGTGAAGTTTGTCGGCGACTCAGGCGATGGTATGCAACTCACCGGCAGCATGTTTTCGGATGTGGCTGCTATTGTTGGAAACGACCTTGCTACTTTTCCTGATTTTCCTGCTGAAATCCGCGCTCCCCAAAACACCGTTGCCGGCGTTTCAGGGTTCCAGGTTCATATGGGCAGTTCGAAGATTTTTACTACCGGTGACCTCGTGGATGTGCTGGTTGCCATGAATCCTGCATCTCTTAAAGCAAATCTGAAATGGGCTAAAAAAGGTGCTACCATTCTCACCGATACGGATGCCTATGACGACAAAGCGATCGAAAAAGCTGGTTACAAGCTGAACCCATTGACCGACAACTCACTTGAGAGTTTCAACATGGTCAAAGCGCCGATAACCACGTTGACAAAAGAGAGCCTGAAGGAGCTTGGGATTGAAAATAAAATTGCGGAGCGAAGCAAAAATATGTTTGCTCTGGGAATGTTGTATTACATCTTCAACAGAGATCTTAAGCCGTCGTTCAAGTATTTTGAGCAAAAATTCAAGAAAAAACCTGAACTGGTTGAAATCAATAAAATTGTGCTTCAGGCCGGATATAATTACGCCGATACAATTGAAGCCCTCGAATCCGTTATCCAGGTTGGCGCTGCCAATATGGAAAAAGGCCGTTACCGCAATATTACCGGTAACGTAGCCACGGCATGGGGGTTGCTTGCTGCCGCTGAAAAATCGGGACGGCCCCTGTTCCTGGGCTCCTACCCTATCACTCCGGCCACCGAAATCCTTATGGAACTTGCAAAACACAAATCCCTGGGGGCTAAGGTTTTTCAGGCAGAAGATGAAATTGCAGGGATCTGTTCAGCAATCGGGGCATCGTTTACAGGCGCATTGGCTTGTACAACAACTTCAGGCCCCGGGCTGTCGCTTAAAAGCGAAGCAATCGGACTTGCTGTTATCACTGAGTTGCCATTGGTCATCGTGAATGTTCAGCGGGGCGGTCCTTCAACCGGCCTGCCGACAAAATCGGAACAGAGCGACTTATACCAGGCCCTGTTCGGCCGCAATGGCGAATGTCCGGTCATCGTAGTTGCTGCATCATCGTCAGAAAATTGTTTTTATTATGCTTACATGACGGCCAAACTGTCGATGGAGCACATGACACCTGCCATCCTCCTTACCGATGGTTATCTTGGTTTCGGTTCAGCCTTGTTCCGTATCCCGAAAATGGCCGATATGCCTGAAATCAACCCACCTATCGCTGAGGCCAATGATCCTGATTTTAAACCCTACCGGCGCGACCCTGAAACACTGGTGCGCCAATGGGCCATTCCGGGCACTGAAGGTCTGCGCCATCGTATCGGAGGACTTGAAAAAGAAAATATCGTCGGAACGGTTTCAACTGATCCGATGAACCACCAGATAATGACCGACTTTCGTGCAGCCAAAGTGGAAAAGGTAGCCGACTTTATCCCTGAACAGGAAATTGATGGTCCGGCTGAAGGCGACTTGCTGGTCGTTAGCTGGGGCGGCACCTATGGCGCTGTGCATTCGGCTGTAAGTCTGATGCAGAAAGAAGGAAAAAACATCAGTCATGCCCATTTTCATTACATCATGCCGCTTCCGAAAAATACGGAAAAGGTTCTGAAAGGCTTTAAAAAGATCGTGGTTTGTGAGCTTAACAGCGGACAATTTGTGAATTACCTCCGCATGAAGTTTCCCATGCCCAATATTCACCAGTTCAACAAGGTACAAGGCTTGCCTTTCATGATCAATGAGTTAACAGATGAGTTTAACAAACTTTTAGAGGAGAAATAACATGGAATTCGTAAATATGACCGTTGAACGTACCAATGTTCAACTTTCCAAAGCAGATTTTGAAAGCGACCAGATGGTAAAATGGTGCCCTGGTTGCGGAGGCCACGCCATCCTGGCTGCTGTTGAACGTGTATTTCCTAAAATCGGTTACCGCAAGGAGAACTTCTGCCTCGTTTCCGGCATCGGGTGTTCCTCCAGGTTCCCCTATTACGTCAACACATATGGGATTCATGGCATTCATGGGCGTGCAGCTGCGATCTCCACAGGTGTTAAAATCGCCAACCCCCGGCTGAGTGTATGGACAGTTACCGGTGATGGCGATTCACTCGCTATTGGTGGGAACCATTTCATCCATGTGATCCGCCGAAATGTCGACCTGAATATCCTTCTGTTCAACAACCAGATCTATGGTCTTACCAAAGGCCAGTATTCGCCCACGACTCCGATGGGAAAGGTAACAAAAACCTCTCCTATGGGAACTATTGAGCATCCGTTCAACATCGGCGAACTGGTAATGGGCGCTCAGGGTACCTTTTTTGCCCGTGTTCCCGACAATAATATCGCGCTGATGACCGAATGCATGTTCGAAGCTGCCAAACACGATGGAACATCAGTGACCGAAATCATGGAAAACTGCATCATCTTCGCCGACAAGGCCCATGCGTGTGTGACCGGTAAGGATGTGAAAGACGAAACCATGCTCATATTAAAAAACGGCGCTCCCATGGTGTTCGGCAAAAACAATGAAAAAGGACTAATTCTGAAAGATACCATGCTCGAAGTGGCAGAGATCGGGAAAAATGGAATTACCGTTGATGACATCCTTATTCATGACCAGTACAGCCAGGATCCTGGAATTCAGCTCATGCTTGCCAAACTGGCGCCTCCTCATTTCCCCATGGTATTCGGCGTAATCCGTTCAGCCATGTATCCTACTTACGATGATCTGGTGGAAGAGCAGATAAAATATGCCAAGCAAACCTCGAAGATCAAGAACGTAGATGATTTGCTGAATTCAGGAGATACCTGGGAGATTTAATGTAATAACAAAACGGCTTCCCTTACCAGGTTCGCTGTATACATTCAGTGTTCCCTTATGTTTCCCGATGAACTCCCTGGAGAGGATTAAACCCAGTCCGGTGCCCTTTTCATTCTCAGTTCCCGGTGTGGAAAGCAGTGTGTCGATCCGGAAAAGTTTATCGATCATTTGGCCCGACATGCCAATACCATTGTCGACTACCGTTACTTCGATGGTTTTTTCAAGCCTGGTTCCCAGCACCTCGACAGTTCCGCCATTCTTGGTAAATTTAATCCCGTTTGAAACAAGGTTCCTGATAACAGTCATAAACATATTCCTGTCAGCAAAAACAGTCAAAGCCGGAGGAACCGAATTTATCAATAAAATACTTTTATTCTGAGCATTAAACTTTAACAGCAGGAAGGTTTCATTCACCAGCAGGTTCAGGTTCAATTCTTCAGGTGAAAAAGCAGTTTTACCCAGTTGGGCCGCCGACCATTCCAATAAGTTGTCAAGAAGGTTGAAAGCGCTTCGGGAGGCAATACTGATATTGGAAGCAAATTGTTTGCGCTCCTCGTCAGAAAAATCATCGTACGATTCCGATAACAACTGGGAAAATCCCAGGATCGAGTTGAACGGACTGCGTAGATCATGGCCAATAATAGAATAGAGGCGGTCCTTCATGGCGTTTAACTCGGTGAGTTCCTCCGCAAGTTTCTGGAGCTGCATCTGTGTGCGCTTGCGATGCGTGATGTCATGCAGAATCAGCATGCTTCCGAGAAATTTATTCTTGCCTTCCTTGAGGGGATAGCGGGTCATTTCAAACCATCTTGGTTCGGGAATATCAAACCGGATTTCTTTGCGCAGCTCCTCATGCCTGTCAGCTCCTTCAACAGCCTGCTTCAGTGCAGGAAAGACAATATCGAGTTTTCTGCCGGAGATATGTTCATTAACCTGCAGGGCTTTAACTGCAACCGGGCTTATATCCATGATAAAATTTCGCTCATCAACTATAATGACACCATCGGTCATTTTTTCAATCATCAGTTGTTGACTGAACGGCACAATGTCGAATAGTTGCCCACTGGAGATGCCCCAGAAAAAAATCAACCCCGCAATAAGAATTCCCATTGGCGAAATATCAAGCCCCTCAACCGGGCTCAGGCCTGATGTATAGACAAACCCTGTAATCAAAGGACAGAGCGTGGCCAAAAACAGAAACCATGCCCTGGATTTGTAATATTTCGGACGTTTGTAAATAAAATAGACCAGGAAAACATTTCCAAGGACGATCAGCCCAAGAGAATAAGCCATCGATAAATAAAACACAAGCCCATGGTGATATACAAGAATATTGTTTCCATTTGTACTCCAGGAGAAACCAGTCCAGAGAAGATGGTGGTATTCATTGGTAAAGACAATCAGAATTGTTGCCGCCGGAACGATGCAGAATAACCAGAAATATCTTTTCAGCCGGGAGGAATCATCAAAATTATAGGAGAGGACAAACAACAGGAACATCAGGGGGATACCCATGTTTGCAAAATACTCGAATTGCGACAATATGACTTTTTCGGTGACAGTTGGTGCCGCTGATTCAAAGGAGAGGACAAAAGACCAGAAAGCCGACAGGGCCATCATCCATATAAATGGAATACGTCCCCTGATTTTTTGCATCTTGTAAACTGTGAACACCAATTGCAGGCTGATGATTGCCGTTATTACATGAATCCAGGTTATATAGGTTATATGCCAGTTCATCAGGTCAGAAAATGATGTTCAAAGTTACATATCATCCTTGAATTTTTTATAAAAAGAATTCGGTTATGCAGTCAATTTCATTTAACATAGTAATTTCGCTAGATGAACACCAACGATTTTCTCTCCTTCATAGAAACAAAAAAACTTTTTTTCTATAACGAACCCATTTTGCTTGCCGTTAGTGGTGGGATCGATTCATCGGTGATGGTTGATCTGTTTCACCGGGCAAAACTGGTTTTTGCACTGGCTCATTGTAACTTCGGTTTACGGGGTCAGGAAAGTGATGACGATTCCATATTCGTGAAGGATCTTGCAAACAAATTACATGTTCCCTTTTATATAAAAAAATTCAGCACTACCAATTATGCTTCAGAACATGGGTTTTCAATCCAGATGGCAGCCAGAGAAATTCGATACGAATGGTTTGAACAGGTCAGGACTGAATTTGGATTTACTTATATCGCTACAGCACATCACCTTGACGACCAGGCTGAAACCTTCCTGATAAACCTGATCCGTGGTACCGGTATTGCGGGTCTGCACGGCATCCCGGTGAAAAAAGGTCATATAGTAAGGCCAATGCTATTTACATCCAGAAAGGAAATTGAGCAGTATGCAATAAAATATCACGTTCCTTATCGTGAAGATCGTTCAAACAATGAAACGAAGTATCTGCGCAACAAAATCAGGCATGAACTACTCCCTGTAATAGGAGACATCAATCCTGAATTCACGCGGGGACTCTCACATACCATAAGGAAAATTTATGATTTTGAGCAAATTGGAATCCGTGCACTGGAAGAGGGAAGAAAACGACTCACGATGGTTGAAGATGGAGATAGTGTGATCATGGTCGATAATCTTCTGTTGGAATCCCCGCTCGAATCCTTCGCATGGGAGGCGTTGTCTCCATTTGGGTTTAACGAATCCCAGGTTCAGAACATTCTTTCATGCTTATTAAAAGAAGGCAAAAGGGTATTTTTTTCTCCGTCATACCGGCTTGTGAAAGATCGGGGAAAATTGGTTATCAATAAAATACAAATAAAATCGGTGGAACGGGCTGTCATAATCAACTATTTTACCAGAAAAAAAAGCCTGACAACTCCTGTTCCACTTGTTTTTACACGGGTAAAGAAAGTAGATCAGTATGTGATCCCGGCTACTGGTATGATCGCCTCCCTGGATTTCGGGAAATTACAATTTCCGCTGTCTGTCAGAAAATGGCAGCACGGTGATGCCTTTTTCCCCCTTGGGATGAAAAAAAAGAAGAAATTAAGTGACTTTTTTATTGATCAGAAAATCCCGATAAAAGAAAAAGAACAAACAAGGGTTCTGTGCTCCGGAAAAGACATTGTTTGGATCATCGGTCATCGGATTGATCACCGGTACAGGGTTACGTCAACAACACAGGAGATATTGAGCATTGTGAGAGATGAAAGTTAAAACGAGGGATGATTTTCCGTTTCTTTTGTCCCGTTTTCTTGTCACGCGTCACGCGTCACGTGTCACGTTTTTTCCCTAACTTTGCCAACTTCAAATTATTTCCGGATGAAAAATATTCTGATCGGCCTGCTGGCCATGATACTGCTGCCACTGTTTTCGTTCACGCAAATACTTGATCCTGTCAAATGGACCTTCAAAGTAGAACAAACCAATCCCGGTGAAGCCACCCTGCTGCTTATTGCCAAAGCAGGTCCGGGATGGCATGTTTATTCGCAGGATGTACCGCAGGGAGGGCCCAATGGGGCACCCATCCCAACCACTTTCACTTTTACAAAAAGTTTGCATTATGATCTGATTGGGAAAGTACAGGAGCCAAAAGCCATCGAGGAGAATGACCCAAATTTCGATATGATCCTTAAGTTTTTTGCAGACAAGGCAGTCTTCAAACAAAAAATCAAGGTTTTAAGTCAGAAAAATTTTACGGTGAAGGGCGTTCTGAACTTCATGTGCTGTGACGATAAACAGTGTTTACCGCCCAACGATGTGGAATTTGTTTTCAGCGTCAAGGGGAACCCGGGCGCTGTCGCTCCCATTGCAAAATCAGATACAGTCACTTCAACTGCAACCGTCAAAGATTCATTAAAAATTGCAGCTTCGGCCAAAGCCAGCGCCGATTCAACTGCAAAAAGGATTGAACAAACCAAATTTGGTAAAACAGATGCCGATAAAGCCGCCGATCAATCGCTGCTCTGGTTTTTCATAATATCTTTTTTAGCAGGATTGTTTGCAATTGTTACTCCTTGTGTGTTCCCAATGATACCGATGACGGTCACTTTTTTTATGCACGACACTACCAGCAAACGGAAAGCCAGGATGGAAGCCATAGTTTATGGTCTTTCGATCATCATAATTTATGTGGTACTTGGCGTGGTGGTTGCCGTTACACTTGGTGCAAATTTTAACAATTTCATCAGCACCCATTGGATTCCCAATGTATTCTTCTTCCTGATCTTCATGGTTTTTGCCGCCTCCTTCCTGGGAATGTTTGAGATCACACTGCCAAGCTGGATTGTAAATAAAGCCGATAAACAGGCCGATAAGGGCGGTTACGGGGGAGCCTTTTTCATGGCCTTTACGTTGGTACTTGTTTCATTTTCGTGCACAGGCCCGATCGTCGGAGCCATCCTTGTTAAAGCAGCCGGGGGAGACATCCTCATGCCCATTATCGGGATGCTTGGCTTTTCACTTGCCTTTGCCTTGCCCTTTGGTTTATTCGCATTCTTTCCTTCTTTACTTTCAGGACTTCCAAAATCAGGCGGATGGCTGAACTCGGTGAAGGTGGTCCTTGGATTCCTTGAACTTGCGCTGGGGTTGAAATTCCTGAGTATCGCCGACCAAACCTACCACTGGCATATACTCGACCGCGAGGTTTATCTTGCTTTTTGGATTGTCATCTTCTTCCTGATGGGAATGTACCTCATCGGGAAACTTAAATTCAACCACGATTCTGAACTCCCCTTTATCAGCGTTCCCAGGATCATCCTTGCAATCGTAGTCTTTTCCTTTGTCGTTTATATGATTCCCGGCATGTGGGGTGCACCGCTTAAAGCATTATCCGGATATCTGCCACCTGCAACCTATCAGGATTTTGATATCAATGCAATCGTAAAAACGGAGGTGAATTCAGTCAATGCAGGAGGAGGTGTGAACCAGGCTCCATCTGCACTTTGTGAAAAACCCAAATATGCCGACTTTTTAAAACTCCCCCACGGGTTGGAAGGATATTTCGACTTTAAGCAGGCATTGGCGTGCGCGAAACAACAAAATAAACCGGTCTTCATTGATTTCACCGGCCACGGATGTGTAAATTGCCGCGAAATGGAGGCCAATGTCTGGTCCGATCCAAATGTATTGAAGATCCTGCGGGAAAATTATATAGTAACGGCTCTCTACGTTGATGATAAAACCGAATTGCCGCAACAGGAATGGATCACATCAAAATATGATAATAAAGTCAAAAAAACCATAGGGAAAATTTTCGCTGATCTCCAGATCGCCCGGTTCAATGTCAACTCCCAACCTTACTACGTTCTATTAGATACTTCCGGAAATCTGCTTACCGCTCCACGTGCTTACAATCTTGATATTGATGCCTTTGCAAAATTTCTGAACACAGGACTGGACAATTTCAAAAAACAACATTAAACGCAAATCATGATGAGATTTTTTTCGGTTTCCATACTTTTTATCCTGGGGTTTATGCTTCGGATACAGGCACAGCAGCCCGCATTTTTACAAGCGAATGTCATCCTGCCGCAGCTTCAATACAGCGCATGTGCATGGGGCGATCTCGATAATGATGGTGACCTGGATCTGGCGCTGACCGGTATCGAAAACAATGATCCGATTTCCAAAATTTTCAGGAACGATAATAGATTGTTCACCGACATTGAAGCTGGCCTGATCCCCATTCACAATGGCACCGTTGAATGGGGTGATTACGACAATGACAACGATCTCGACCTTTTGCTGACCGGGATAGATATCGTTGGAGTCCCATTTACCATGATATACCAAAACAATAACGGGACATTCAGTGATTCCGGCATTGGTTTACCGGGTATTATTGAGGGGCAGGCATCATGGGGAGATTATGACAACGATGGCGACCTGGATATTCTCCTGCTTGGTAATCTTATTTCCGATATCTACCGGAATGAAGGGAACAATTCGTTTGTTAATATTACCACTCCTTTTCCGCTTATGGAAAGTCCGATGGGATGCTGGTTTGATTACGACAACAATGGCCAGCTTGATGTCATGGTATGTGGAAATACAGGCAATGGAGTGTTTTCAAAGCTTTATTCAAACAATCATGGCCTGTTCACCGAAGTCAGTGTTGGCCCGGGGCCATTTCTCGGATTGCAGGGGGGGCAGATCAAATGTGCCGATCTCGATAATGATGGGGATAAGGATATTGTTATCACCGGATTTGATGTAAACATTGAAGGTTATTTCCTTCAATACCGTAATGACGGGAATGACCATTTTACAAAATATGCCGAACACACATCAAACCTTGTAAGTGCATCCATCGATCTGGGCGATTTCAATGCCGATGGACTTATGGATATCCTTTTAATGGGAAGATGTGTTGGCTGCGGCGGCACCTCTGTAACAGAACTCTATCAGAATTTGGGATCATTTAATTTTCTCGGGGTAGTTACCACACTTCCGGGATTTAAGCAAGGTGGGATCAGCTGGGGCGATTACAACAATGATGGATTCACCGACCTTATTTTTACCGGGACAGATGCCAGGGAAGCCCCAAGAACAGGGATATTCATGAATATGCTAGGCGACACATCCTTTTTTTCACCCAATACCCCTCCGGCAATTACTGATGGATTCAATGTCAGTGTTGAAAATGACAAACTTATATTACACTGGAACCGGTCATTTGACGAGCAAACCCCAAAAAATGCACTTTCCTACAATGTCTGCATCGGTACCCAGCCTGCCATGTTTGATATTGTTGCCCCCATGGCTGATCTGAACAACGGTTTTCGCACCATCGTCTCTCCCGGAAACGCAGGCTCCGACACAAGCTGGATCATATCCGGCATACCGGCAGGAACATATTATTTCAGTGTCCAGGCCATTGACAATGGATTTATGCCCGGGGAATTTTCTGCCCCCTTCATTTTCAGCTACGCGCCAGTTGGACTAGAAGGAAAAAACACAACGGAACCAGTTTGTATTTTTCCAAATCCCTTTACCGAAAAGCTGCAAATCTCAGGTAAAAATTCTTCTTCGGGACTTATCCTGGTCTGCAATTCAAAGGGTGAAACGGTTTATAACGGCCTTTACAATGGTACGCTCAATACCACGAACTGGCATAAGGGACTTTACCTGATCCGGATTATGAATGGAGGGAATAATTTCACTGCCAAAGCAATGAAAAACTAACAGGCAAGGATAGATCTTCCACTTAAATGCTGCTGATCGCCTGCCAGATAGTCTGAGTGAAAGTTGAAATTATGAAGTTTGCATTTTGCATTTTGCACTCATTTCTCCTTCCAAAGTTCAGTAAAGTACTTATAGAAATAGGGGATCGTCTCGATTCCTTTAAAGAAATTTTCAAGTGGATAATTCTCATTCGGCGAGTGACAGGCATCCGATTCCAGGCCAAATCCCAGCAAGATTGTCTTAACACCAAGTATTTCCTCAAATTGCGGAATGATCGGAATACTACCGCCGCTTCGGACAGGGATCGGCTTTTTTCCCAGAACCGATTCAATTGCTTTGCTGGCGGCTTTGTAGCCAATCGTATCAATAGGAGAAACGTATGCCTGTCCACCATGCAAAGTCTGTACTTTTACCTTCATGGTTTTGGGAACAATTGAGGTGAAATACTTCTCAAAAAGCTCGCCAATCTTATTATAATCCTGGTTGGGAACAAGACGCATGGAAATTTTGGCATAGGCCTTGGATGGCAATACTGTTTTTGTTCCTTCGGCCGTATATCCGCCCCAGATTCCATTCACATCCAGCGTGGGGCGGATTCCGGTGCGCTCTTTGGTAGAATAGCCTGCTTCTCCGTAAAGTTCAGCTACTCCCAGGTTTTCCATATACTTCGTTTCATTAAAAGGCGCCTTGGCCATTTCATCACGTTCGTCTCTGGAAATTTCAACCACATCATCGTAAAACCCCGGAATGGTGACACGGCCATTATCATCAGTGAGTGAAGCAATCAGTTTTGCCAGTGCGTTGATTGGATTGGCAACAGCGCCGCCAAAAATGCCGGAATGCAAATCGATGTTGGGACCGGTTAGCTCAACCTGCATATAGGCAAGTCCCCGCAAACCAACTGTAATGGAAGGGTTCTGCAATCCGAGCATACTGGTATCGGAGACAAGAATGATGTCTGATTTCAACATCTCTTTGTATTCCTTGCAAAATGGGCCGATGTTCATGGAACCAATCTCTTCTTCTCCTTCAATCATAAATTTCACATTGCAGGGAAGCGTATTTGTGCGAACCATCAGTTCAAAGGCCTTTGCATGCATAAACGACTGGCCTTTATCATCATCGGCTCCACGGGCATATATTTTACCGTCGCGGACTTCGGGTTTGAAGGGCTGCGATTCCCATAATTCAACCGGATCAACCGGCATAACATCATAATGTGCATAAACCAGCACGGTAGGCAATGCAGGATCAACCATTTTTTCACCATACACGATCGGATTCCCATCAGTCGGGAAAATTTCACTTTTTTCACAACCGGCCTCCCTGAGGGTTTTCCGCCAATATTCGGCAGTATGGATCATCACCTCTTTATGATCAACCACCGAACTGATCGATGGAATTCTGATTAAACCGAATAATTCCTGTAAAAACCTGTCCTTATGTAAGTTAATATAGTCCTTAATATATTCCATCGCGTCATTTTTTGTGGTGTAAATATAATTATTCTCCCCGGATTTTCAATGAAATAACAGCTCAGCATTTCGTCAGCCTACCAACTTACCAGCTTACCAGCTTGCCAACTTATTCTCCTGCTTCAATTATTCAATTATCTGTATATTTGACACGGAAATGATAATCATTCAGCATGGATAAATTCAACTATCTGAATCAACCCGATAACTCTGTTATTGATGGGTTGTACGAGCAATATAAGCTAGATGCAGAGTCCGTAGATGAAAGCTGGCGGAAGTTTTTCGAAGGATTTGAGTTCTGTCAGACCAATTTCAAGGCGGAACAAGGCCATGCGTACGTGGTTCCCAACGAATTTAAGGTAATCAACCTTATCAATGGATATCGTTCGCGTGGTCATTTATTTACCCGGACCAACCCGGTTCGGACCCGCCGGAAGTATTCTCCCACACTGGATATTGAAAATTTCGGTCTCTCGCCTGATGATTTGCAGAAAACATTCCAGGCTGGGAAAGAAATCGGCCTGGGGAATGCCAGACTTTCCGATATAATTATCCATCTTCAGAAAACATATTGTCAGTCAATTGGGGTTGAATATCATTATATACGTCGGCCTGAAATAGTGGATTGGTTCAGGGAAAAAATGGAACCTCAATGCAATGAGCCCCGGTTTAGTCTGGATGAAAAGAGACTGATCCTTCGAAAACTGGCTGATGGGGTGCTTTTCGAAAAATTCATCCATAAAAAATTTCCCGGTCAAAAAAGTTTTTCACTTGAAGGTGTTGAATCGTTAATTCCAGCGCTGGAAGCAGTAATTCAAAAGGGAGCCGAGCTGGGCATCAGCGAATTTGTGCTTGGCATGGCCCATCGCGGCCGTTTAAATGTACTTGGGAATATCATGCACAAACCATTTAAACAGATCTTTTCAGAGTTTGAGGGCAAAGAATATGAAGATGATGACCTGCTGGGCGATGTCAAATATCACCTTGGATATTCCAACGACATCATTACCCGCGATAACAAAAATGTCCACCTCACCCTGGCGCCAAACCCATCCCATCTCGAAACTGTCGACCCTGTAGTTGAGGGCATATCCAGGGCAAAAATTGATGCTTCATTTCATGGGGATTTCAGCAAAGTCGCCCCTGTTCTGATTCACGGCGACGCCTCCATATCGGGACAGGGAATCATCTATGAACTGGTTCAAATGGCTGAACTTGATGGATATAAAACAGGAGGAACCATTCACCTGGTAGTCAATAACCAGATCGGGTTCACGACAAATTATCTTGATGGGCGTTCCAGTGTTTATTGTACCGATGTCGCAAAAACCATCCAGTCTCCTATCTTCCATGTCAATGCCGATGATGTTGAATCAGTCGTTTATACGGTGCAGCTTGCCATGGAATTCCGCGCAAAATTTCATAAAGACATTTTTATCGATCTGCTTGGGTACCGCAAATATGGTCACAATGAGAGCGATGAACCTCGCTTTACGCAACCCATTTTGTACAAAATCATCGAACAACATCCTGATCCACTGGAAATTTACCTGAAAAAACTTGAAGATGAAAACCTCCTGGGTTCACTTAATGTCCAGCAGATAAAATCCGAAATAAACACAATTCTCGACCAGGGATTTGAATCGGCCAAGTCTATCATTAAAGGAGATATCACGCCATTCCTGGGAGACAAATGGGAGGGTTTGCGCAAAGCAATCCCTGCTGATTTTGACTCGTCTCCTGTGACGGCGATAACAGAGGCAAATTTTCTTGAGATTAGCGGCAAATTAACGGCCCTTCCCACAGGGCAAGCCTTTTTCCGTAAAATAGTCAAGCTGCAGGATGACCGCAAAGCCATGCTTCAGGATGAGAAACTCGACTGGGCCATGGGGGAACTCATCGCTTATGGTTCTTTGCTGAAAGAAGGGCATCCCGTTCGCCTGAGCGGGCAGGATTGTCAACGTGGCACTTTCAGCCACCGGCATGCAGTATTGACCGTCGAGGACTCCGAAGAAAAATTTATTCCGCTTGAACATATCTCGGCAGATCAGGCCAAATTCAGCATATACAATTCTCTGTTGTCTGAATATGGCGTGCTTGGTTTTGAATATGGCTATGCTTTTGCCACGCCAGATGGGTTAACGATATGGGAAGCGCAATTTGGCGATTTCAATAACGGTGCGCAAATCGTAATCGATCAGTATATCAGCAGCGCTGAAGACAAATGGAAAGTGATGAACGGAGCCGTTTTATTGCTTCCCCACGGTTATGAAGGCCAGGGACCTGAACATTCCTCGGCCAGGCTCGAACGTTTTCTGTCTTTGTGCGGCCACCAGAACATGCAGGTTGTGAACTGTACAACACCGGCCAACTTCTTTCATGTATTGCGCCGCCAGCTTTACTGGCCATTCAGGAAACCACTGGTTGTGTTTACCCCCAAGAGCCTGCTTCGTCACCCACGCTGCGTTTCATCAATCAAAGACTTTACACTCGGAGGGTTCCGGGAGGTTATCGATGATGTGACTGCCGACCCGGATAAAATCCGGAGGGTCGTTTTCTGCAGCGGCAAAGTCTATTACGACATCCTTGAGGAAAAGGAGAAACTGCAAAAGGATGATGTGGCCATAATCAGGCTTGAACAGCTTTACCCGCTGCCGGTAAAAAAGCTGAATGAAATAATCGCAAGGTACCCTGATACCAAACATTGGGAATGGGTGCAGGAAGAACCCGTTAACATGGGAGCCTGGAAACACATTTCTTTGAATTTCACCACGGTTCCGCTACACCACGTGGCGCGCCCTGCCAGTGGAAGTCCCGCAACGGGATCCTCAAGACTACATAAAATTCAACAAAAACTGATCGTCGAAAAAGCGCTTGGAAAATGCACGTGTGAATATGCCAATGGTTCATGCAGGCTTCATTGCGCCGAACATGAATTTCAGATTGTGTGATTCCCCCTGTTGTCCCATTAAACCACGATAGGAAAAGCGAGAAACTCATCATGAATTTTAATACATTCGTCGTAATTTTGCAGTTCAGATAATTCGTCATGCGTCATGCGTCACGCGTCACGCGTAAATCGTAAATCGTAAATCGTAAATCGTAACCAACATACAGTCCATGGCAATTGAAATAAAAGTTCCCAGTCCGGGCGAATCCATAACTCAGGTGCAACTGGCCAAATGGCTTGTTACCGATGGTGAGACAGTTGAGAAAGATCAGGAAATTGTTGAGATCGACTCCGACAAGGCCTCTTTCCCCGTTACGACCCCTGAGGAGGGCGTGATCAAAATCATGGTTATGGAAGGAGAAACCGTTGAAGTTGGAGCTGTTATCGCTTTTATTAATGAGATGAGCGGGAACTCTCAAGATCAAAAATCAAAAATCAAAACTGATGAACCAAAAACTTTTCCGGTTCTAAATACACCCGCTCACCCGCTCACCAGTTCACCTGGTTCCCCCACTCCGGTTCAAACCGCAAATCTCCACGCCTCTCCCCTGGCCAGAAAAATTATGGAAGAAAAACTTGTGAATCAAGGAGATCTGAGTAATGCCTTCCCTGGGAAAAGGATTACCCGAAAGGATATCGAATCATTCATCAATCGAAAAAAAGAAGGCTTAAGTACAGTTATTGTTACCAGGTCAAGGGAAGAAGACCGGAAGAAAATGACGACACTGCGGTTGAAACTTGCCGAGCGGCTGGTTTCGGTAAAGAATCAAACGGCCATGCTGACCACCTTCAATGAGATCAACATGCAGGCTGCCCTGAAAATAAAGGAAAAATACAATGAATCTTTTAAAGAACGTTATGGCGTTGGATTTGGACTCATGTCCATTTTCACCAGGGCGGTTACCATTGCCCTCAGGGATTTTCCACAAGTAAACTCGATGATAGATGGTGATGAACTGGTCACGCCCCGTTATGTTGATATTGGAATCGCGGTAAGCGCTCCAAAGGGATTGGTGGTTCCTGTATTACGCAATGCAGAAATGATGAGTATTGCCGAAATTGAGATAAAAATCAAGGAATTAGCAGGAAAGGCACGTGACAATAAAATTTCCATCGACGATATGAAGGGCGGCACTTTTACCATCACAAACGGCGGGGTTTTCGGTTCGATGATGTCGACCCCAATTCTGAACCCACCGCAAAGCGCTATCCTCGGGATGCATAAAATACAGGAGCGGCCTGTTGCTGTAAATGGGCAGGTGGTCATCGCTCCCATGATGTATGTGGCACTTTCCTATGATCACCGCGTGATCGATGGTCGCGAATCGGTGAGCTTCCTTGTTAAAGTCAAGGAATTGATTGAGGATCCGGTAAAATTACTTACCGAAGGACTTGATCCCATAAAACTGCTCCTTGATCTTTAAAAAACATGAGAAAACAAGTTGATTTCCTGGTAATCGGCTCAGGTATTGCCGGGCTCACCTTCGCCATTAAAGTGGCAAAGTACGGTAAAGTTTGTATTGTCACCAAGTCGAAGATGGATGATACCGCCACCAGCTGGGCGCAGGGAGGTATTGCGGCAGTGATGTACACCCCCGATTCCTTTGAAAAACACATCCACGATACCATTATTGCAGGAGATGGATTGTGCGATGAAAACGTTGTACGTTTTACAATCAGCGAATCAACTGAACGTATAAGGGAACTTGTAAAATGGGGTACAAAATTCGATAAAACCACTACCGGCCGTTACGACCTGGCAAAAGAGGGCGGGCATTCCGAGTATCGTGTCCTGCATCACAAGGACAGTACCGGCAGGGAAATCGAGAATAAACTCCTCGACCAGGTAAAAAAACATCCAAACATCGAAATCCTGGAAAACCATTTTACAATCGACATTATTACACAGCACCACCTCGGGGTAGAGGTAAACAGCCGCACGCCTGACATCACCTGTTTTGGAGCATTTGTCATGAATCCCAGGACCCGCCTGGTCGATACCATTTTATCGAAAATCACACTCATCGCAACCGGAGGTGCCGGGAATGTTTATAACAATACTACCAATCCACTCATTTCTACCGGGGATGGCATCGCAATGGTATACAGGGCAAAGGGAACTGTTGAAAATATGGAGTTCATTCAATTTCATCCGACGGCGCTTTATCATCCTGAAGAAAAACCTGCCTTTCTGATCACTGAGGCCATGCGTGGATTTGGCGCTGTTTTAAAGACACGTGATGGGAAGGAGTTCATGCATAAATATGATGCGAGGCTTTCACTTGCACCCCGCGATATTGTGGCCCGGGCCATCGATAACGAATTAAAAATCAGCGGAGAAGATTATCTTTTTCTCGATTGCCGGCACCTGAATAAAAACGAACTTATCAACCACTTCCCGACAATTTATGCAAAATGTCTCTCCATCGGCATCGATATCAGTAAGGATATGATACCGGTAGTTCCGGCAGCCCATTATACCTGTGGCGGCATCAAGGTGGATGAATGCGGACGAAGTTCGATTGTAAACCTCTATGCCTCCGGAGAATGCTCCTCAACCGGTTTGCACGGCGCCAACAGACTGGCCTCCAACTCGTTGCTTGAATCATTGGTTTTCTCGCACCGGGCAAGTGTTGAAGCCATCAGGCAGGTTTCAAACATCAGTTTGTGCCATGAAATTCCTGACTGGAACGCTGAGGGGATGGTGCTTAATGAAGAGATGGTTCTAATTACCCAATCATTGAAAGAATTACAGGCAATCATGAGCAGTTATGTGGGTATTGTTCGCTCAAACCTCCGCCTGCAACGTGCATTCGACCGGCTCGAGCTGTTGTACCGCGAATCGGAAGACCTCTACAGTAAGTCAATACTTACACCAAAACTCTGTGAATTACGAAACCTGATCAACATAGGCTACCTGATAATCAAGGCGGCAGGCCGCCGGCATGAAAGCCGGGGTTTGCATTATTCGCTTGATTATCCCAGGACAAGCCCGAGATAGTTCGCACCCTGACAGGGTATAGTATTTTAACCCAAAAAGCAAAAAAATGGCGCTCCTAAAATCCGTCAAAGGTATTCTGCCAAAATTGGGAAAAAATTGTTTCCTGGCCGACAATGCCACACTCACAGGCGATGTTGTCATGGGCGATGACTGCAGTGTGTGGTTTAATGCCGTGGTTCGCGGCGATGTTCATTCCATCAGGATCGGGAACAATGTCAACATCCAGGATGGTGCGATCATCCATTGTACCTATCAGAAAGCCCCGGTTAATATCGGCAGCAATGTATCCATCGCCCACAATGCCATCATTCATGGTTGCACGATCCACGATAATGTGCTGGTAGGCATGGGGGCAATCATTATGGATGGGGCTGTGATAAACAGCAACTCAATCGTTGGAGCAGGCGCCCTTATTACAGAAGGGACTATTGTAGAATCGGGATCAGTGTGGGCAGGACTCCCTGCAAAGAAAGTGAAAGATATCGATCAGTCGCTGCTTGAGGGACAAGTCAACCGAATATCCCGCAATTATAACATGTACGCATCATGGTATGACAAGTAAAACATCACAGGCGGTTTTTCCCTTTGCAGGATGATGCTCTCATCCGTGTACAACCAGCTTTTACCTCCAGACCCATGGGCAAGCCTCCATGGCTTCCGGATTGAACCATTACAGATCATCATTCCCATCCCCCCACTCCCTGATATCAAAGGCATTCATCCCAAATTTGCTCCTGGCCTGATCATTTTTTTGTAAAACACTGTCTTTCAATTTATCATAATCCATTTGGTAATAATTACCCGGCATGGCATGTGCAGAGGACACTGATCTGAAGAATTGTGAACCCCACTTGTAAGTTGAATTTTTTAATGCCAGCAACAAGGAACCCAGGAAGAACATCATTGCGCAATTTTGTATCTGTTCTTTTTTTTGTATTTTTGATTGTTAAAGTAAACCCGACAAAGGGTATTGATTTTCAATAAAAAAACTCAGCCTTGAGAAAAGATATTACTGCTGCCAACGAATACCATACGCCTGAAAACACTCCGCATTTACTTATAGACAGGCTAACCTGTAATTCGCGTTTTATTTTCACAGGGCTTTTTTTAAAAACCGTCTTCAAATCGAGAAGTCTGGCACGCAGAGGATTGTATAAAACCCAGCAATGGATTGATACCTCTCATGACATTTTTACCGATGTGGAACGGTGCGGAGGGCGTATCCATATAACAGGAATGGATAATATCCGCAATTGTGATGGACCGGTTGTTATTTTAAGCAATCACATGAGTACCCTCGAAACCATGATTTTTCCAGGAATTATACAGCCTTTGAAAGATATTACCTTTGTTGTTAAGGATGCACTTGTGAATCATTGGGCCTTCATGGATGTTATGCGGTCACGAAACCCAATCGTTCTGAGCCGTTCCAATCCCCGTGACGATTTCCGCATTGTCATGGAACAGGGCGTCGAAAAACTGAAAAACAACATCTCAATCGTTATCTTTCCCCAAAGCACACGACGTGTTGAGTTTCGTCCTGAAGAATTCAATTCACTGGGAACAAAATTAGCTTCAAAGTCCGGAGTGCAGGTCATCCCGGTTGCCATCAAAACCGATTTCTGGGGATTCGGAAAGTCTTCAAAGTACCTTGGACCCATCGACAGAGGAAAACCGATACATATAGCTTTCGGCGAGCCAATGAAGGTAAACGGGTCGGGGAGAGAGGCGCATCAGAAAATTATTGAATTTATTCAATCCAACCTCGAAAGCTGGCGGGATAAATGACCTAATCCCTCAACTTGAGGGGAAGAACTTAGCGTGAGGTGAATTAATGAAAAACCAAGCCTATGGAACCCTGGAAAAACAATCCTGTTGTTTATGAAATAAATACCTGGGTCTGGCTAAGGGAGTTAGGCGCCAAAATGGGAATTCCCATAACCCTGGCGAATGTTCCCGAAGAAACCTGGGATGATCTGGTTCAACTGAAAATTGAAGCGGTCTGGTTTATGGGTGTCTGGCAGCGGAGCCCCCGTGGAATTGCCATTTCAAATATGCATCCCGGGAACCTTGCCGATTTCCGCGCTGCATTACCTGACTTCACCTTTGCTGATAACGTGGGCTCTCCCTATTGCATCAAGCGTTATATGGTCGATGAAGAACTTGGCGGCAATGATGGACTGGCAGCCGCGCGCGCAAACCTTGCGAAGCGTGGGATCAAACTCATCCTCGATTTTGTGCCGAATCACCTGGCTCACGACCATCCCTGGGTGGCCGAATTTCCCGATTATTTCATCCAGGGTAACAAGGAGGATTTGCGTGATGATCCCGTTACTTATGTACAGCTAGGCGGGACGATTTTTGCCTGCGGAAAGGATCCATACTACCCTGCCTGGCAGGATGTACTGCAAATCAATGCATTTCATCCGGGTTTACGGGAAGTTGTGATTGAAACTGTTATACAGATTTCCAGCCAGTGTGATGGTCTGCGCTGCGACATGGCCATGCTGGTCATGAACGATATTTTCAAACAATCCTGGGGAAAACGCGCCGGGTCACAGCCGGAATTTGAATTTTGGGAAGAGTTGATTCCAGCCACCAGGCGAAGTAATCCCGACTTTATATTCATTGCCGAAGCTTACTGGGATCTGGAATGGAAACTACAGCAACAGGGATTTGACTATTGTTACGACAAACGTCTTTACGACAGGCTGGAACATGACACCGCACAGAATATCCGGCTCCATCTTACTGCCGACACTAATTACCAGTCAAAAATGATCCGCTTCATTGAAAATCATGATGAACCAAGGCATGTCACGGCATTTCAACCTGGCAAAAACAGGGCGGCTGTTGTGATTTCCTCCACCCTGCCTGGTGCAAAACTGTATCATGAAGGACAATTTGAGGGCCGGAAGGTTAAATTACCGGTATTCCTCCGGAGGCGCCCAGAAGAGCCTGTTGATGCGGATTTATTTAGTTTCATCCATCGTTTGCTCAACGCGATTCACCAACCGGTTTTCAAGGAAGGATACTGGCAGTTGTGCGTTTGCACAGGCTGGCAAGATAATGACAGTTACCAGAATCTTCTCGCATGGTGCTGGTGTGATACGGACGATCGGTTCCTGATCGTTGTAAATTATTCCAACCAGGCAGTACAGGGAAGAGTGCAACTACCCGGCAGTGATTTACAGGGCCGACACTGGCGGCTTAACGATTTGTTATGTGAGGTCACCTTTGAACGAAATGGCGATGAAATGCATCATGAAGGACTCTTCGTGGCGCTGGGTCCCTGGCAACATCACTTCCTGAGGTTTTTTCCCATGTAACCCTTGCAGTTAGCGAGCCATCTGCATGACCTGTAATTCGCGCGGGGTCTTCCACATGCCGCGGGTGAAATCTGGAAATTTATATGTTTTTCCTTCCCTGGCAATTGATTTTTCACTCAGCACCCTGACGGCACTCATTAATACCGCATCATACACATCCATATCAGGTTCGGTGCCTTTCATCAAAGCCTGCACCAGCCTGTAATCTTCAATGAAATCCATCCCGCCATGGCCGGCTCCCTGGCTGACTGTCTCAAGCTCGGTCCATACAGGATGCTGATACTGTTTCATATAATCATTGACCGGCTCCCACCGGTCATCGGTTTTGCTGACGCCTTCAATATAAATTTTTGGTTCAGGGTATTTCCGCACCAATCCCATGGTTCCCTGAACCATAATATCACGGCTGTAAGGACGAGGCAAACTTGTATCGTGCGTCACTACAATGGTTTCCCCATTCATAGTACGGATTAAAGTAGTAACCACATCACTCAGCGTGAACTTCTCGCGGGCCTCGGCGCTCTCAGGTCCAAACCGGGTCACCGCATAGTCATGCAATCCCCGGGTTTTTGAACCAAAAGAAACCATATAATCGAAATAATTTCCACGGTTGATGTCCATACATTGCATAACAGGGCCAAGACCATGTGTAGGATATAAATCACCATTGTTGCGCATCGAGAAATCACGCCGCCACACCCCTTCCCCGTCCATATCATGCTTCACTGCCCGCAAATCATGCAGGTAACCGCATTCGGCATGCACCATCTCCCCGAATAATCCTTTTTTCACCATATTCAGGATCATCATCTCCATCTTGTCATAATTGCAATTCTCCATCATAATACAGTACTTCCCTGTTTTCTCAGCGGTTTCAACTAGCTCCCAGCATTCATCCATTGAAATGGCAGCCGGAACCTCAGTCGCTGTATGCTTTCCATTGTTCATCGCGGCAAGACAGATTGGGACATGCCATTGCCAGGGAGTTGCATTATATACCAGGTCTACATCATTTCGCTCACACACACGACGCCAGTCAAATTCCGATTGCGAATATCCTTCCGGGCGCTTAAAACCAGCTTTTTCAATCATATCCTGCGCCCGTTTCACCCGGCTCTCAACGATATCACAAACGGCTACAATCTCAGCCCCTTCAACTTTCAGAAGATTTTCAACATGTGAAGTCCCCTGTAAACCTACGCCAACAAAACCAATCCGCACCTTCTCCATTGGTTTGCCAATTGGGATGGGTCTGAAGGGACTGCTTTGAAAGTCGGGTTGAACTGCCGACAGGATGTTATCGCTGATGGTAAGGCCTATGCCGGTAGCGGCCACGCTCTTAATGAACTGACGGCGGTTAAACTGCTTTTTCATGTTGAATGGTTGAAAGTGTTTTCAAAAATAATGAAATATCCATCGTGGGTCATGCCACATTCCAAAAATTTGAACCAGTCATTCCTTCTGACTAAAAAAATGAAATAATACCAAACAGATAAATCAGTAATCGAGTAGGAGGAAAATAAAATAGGTTTTCCTCCTAATTTATTTTCCGTCCTCTCACACCACCGTACGTACCGTTCGGTATACGGCGGTTTCTTAATTTACACAACGAACTTGTTTGTAGTAGTCAGAGAAAAAGATGA
>CAISJJ010000333.1 GCA_903885595.1 uncultured Bacteroidales bacterium | reverse complement strand
TCAACCAGATTCTTAAGTTCAATAATTTATGAATTCTAAAAACGTGACTAACCCCTGGTGTCATGCTGCTTGATAAGCCAACTTTGAATAACTAATAAAATCTTCCCCTGACTATTCGAAGCTGATAAAATGGTGGCTTAGTGTTTCGATCCTGTTATACTGCTATTTTTTCAACTTGGACACACATTTGTCCGGTCGTATTTTGATTAACTTTATTCCGGTATTATCTTCGCTAAATGAAAACCATGTCAGGTACAAATTCAAACACAATTCTTGTATGGACCAAAAACAAGAATATATTGAGGTTCACTTCTGAAATTGCCGAAGAATTGAAGTTGAATATCTATCATGCAACAATTGAAACTGATTTGATTGCCATTCCGTGTTTCCTGATGATCGTGGATACTGAGAAGCTGAAAGATGATTTTCTTTCGGACTTTAATCAGATTGCAAAGTATATGGATTCCGGGAAGCGTTCAATTATGGTTTTCGGAAAGCGAATTAAAAATCTTCCTTTTCATATAAAATTTCTTGTAACCTACGCAAACAGGGCGATAACGAAAGAATATATTTTGAATCTTGTCAATAAGGCAATGAACCCGAAACAAAACATAAAACAAGTTTTGTTCAAACAACGGATTAGGAGACTCATTTTTTTATACACATTACTTGATGAAGGTAAAGTTCTTGCTACAAAGGAGATGAGTGAATTGTTCGAAATAACCGACCGCACACTTAGGCGTGACATCAAAGTGTTACGGGATGTTTGCGATAAAGAAATAACTTATGATAAGGATATTGGCTACTATTTTCATCCATAAACCAGGGAATCTTATTTGCGATAAGAAAGGGATTGTTATTTCCCGTTACAAGAATACCATTCATGGATAGAAGAGTAGAAATAAAATGGGCTTTATAGGAAAGAAATGGACCATTACGTAATATATAATCGCTTCATCCAGGAGCATCAGGCTAAAAGTATTTTATGCGGGTTTGTTTCAAGACTGGCTAAAGCGCTATTAATGCTATCCCCCTCGATTTTTTTATTCTACCTGAAGGGTGGAAATTTTTATGTGCTTCTGGGAATATTCCTTCTTTTACTGGTCATTTTATGGCTGGTATATGTAAGGGCAACAAATTATTGTAAAATTCATTTTTACGTTTATAAAAGGTTAAAAGAGGATAAAGATCGGGACTTGGCAGTCAATTTCAGATAGAACTATGAACCAACAATATTTTTTAACCACGTCAAGGATTTGTGAAAGCCGACGCCCGGTAATTGTAAAACGAAATGAAAATGACACTTAAAGAATTTATACAACAATACGACGAGGACAATTCAATCGTACTGCTTGAGGGCAAGAGAGCTGTTTTAAATGTCGACCAAGAAAAGTTAACAGCCCTTGGTTCACTCCTTACTAACAAAACAAAAAAAATGCTTTTCAGAAGCGGCAATGCTGATAGCGCTGATTATTTTTTTTCTGTTGGTGTTGCATCAATTGACAATACAAGATTACAGGTGATAACGCCCTATACGGGACACCGTCAAAAAAGCAACCAGGCATACGAAACAATTTCATTGGATGATATTGATATCGCGGCTGAGCCGGAGGTCGTTTATCAATCGAAACAGAATAAGAAAACTGAGAAGTTAATTGATCAATACGTTTCGGGTGATAAAAATCGGTTCGCAATAAAAGCATCTTATATTATCCGCGACACCATAAAAGCCATTGGAGCAAAAGACATTAAACCAGCAACCTTTGGTATTTTTTACGATGATCTGGATCATCCAAAGTTGGGAGGAACCGGACATACCATGCATATTTGTGAACGAAATGGTATTCCGGTAATCAACCAGGAAGTATGGTTCAAATGGTTGACAGAATAGAACAGCATGGATATCAAACAAAACAATATATTGGTTAAGGAAAAAGGTGAACTATGAAAAAGAAAATATCCGGATTGGGAATTTTATTTTTATTGTTTTTGGCGAGCCCACTGATGGCACAATACATCGCAACGCAAAAGGGCGATAAAGTCGAAGTACGGGATATTAAGGGGAAATATATTGTCAGTGCATATTATTCGGGTCTTAAAGATATTGCCCAAGGCAGCGAAATCGTTGTTTTGTGGTACAAATCAAATAAGGTTGAAGTGAGAAGCTTTACCCTGAAATATATTG
>CAISJJ010000332.1 GCA_903885595.1 uncultured Bacteroidales bacterium | reverse complement strand
CCGGTATCTTTTACAAAAAATTCAAGGTATTCACCCTTTTTCTCATAGCCGAACTCAATTGAACCACTATTAGTAAACTTAATTGCATTTTTAACAAGGCTGCTCAGTATCCCATCGATCTTCCCATTATCTGTCTTAATGACTGCTCTTTCTGATGTCAACCAGTTTTTAAATAGGAATTGTAGCCCTTTAATTTCAACTTCCGGCTTGAAGAACTTATAAATGGATTCAACTTTCTCATTTATATTCAATTTTGTAATATGAACTTCTGAAAGTCCCGTTTCAATTTTCGAAACATCAACAATATTATTTATTGTATCAAGCATTCGTGCTCCGCTAATCTGAATGTTTTCAATAAAGTATTGTTTCTCATCACTGGTCAGGTTTGGTTCTTTCAATAGTTCGGTAAAGCCAAGAATCCCGTTCATGGGGGTTCGTATCTCATGACTCATGTTGGTAAGAAAGGCTGATTTTAAGCGATCGCTTTCTTCGGCCTTTTCTTTAGCTTTGATTAATTCTTCAGCCCGTTTTTCCTTTTCTTCATTTTGAAATGCGAGTTCCTTATTGGCAATGATTAATTCCTCAGCCCGTTTTTCCTTTTCATCATTTTGAAATGCAAGTTCCTTATTGGCAATGATTAATTCCTCAGCCCGTTTTTCCTTTTCATTATTTTGAAATGCGAGTTCCTTATTGGCAATGATTAATTCCTCAGCCCGTTTTTCCTTTTCTTCATTTTGAAATGCGAGTTCCTTATTGGCAATGATTAATTCCTCGGCCCGTTTTTCCTTTTCTTCATTTTGAAATGCAAGTTCCTTATTGGCAATGATTAATTCCTCAGCCCGTTTTTCCTTCTCCTCATTCGCAATGATTAACTCAGCTACCCTCTTTTCCTTCTCTTCGTTTTGAGATGCAAGTTTTTTGCCGGCATTGAGTAATCTTTCTTTTGACTCATTGAGTTCGGTAATATCAACCAGAGTAAGAAGACATTCGTTCCCGTTCTCAAAAGCGAAGCCTGAAATCAGAGTGTGCCGTGTTGTATTGCTATTATCCAAAATAGTAATCTCACACGATTCTTTTACTTTGTTTGTGAAGACCTTCCCGAAAAACTCATTGAAGACAGGTTTTGTGTCGTTTGAAACAAATAAACCAAAACGGCTTCCTAATAATTTCGACCCCTCTTTACCAATCATTTGGGACCCTACCAGATTTAACTTAGTGATTTCACCTTCGCGTGAAAGCACAAGAAATCCAACAGGCGCAAAGTCATATAATGAATTATATTCTTTGTACAGTTTAAGTGTTTCACTTATTTCAGAATGTGCCCTGTTCAATTCCTGGTTTTGCATTTCCAGTTCAACCTGATGAACTTCTAGTTCATGAAGGAGTTTTTGAATATCAATTTCCGAAAGGGAACTGTTTTTTGATGGAGTATTTTTAATCTCCTCTTCAGCCTTCCTGCGAAGATTATGGTCGTTAGACCTGTTCCATATTTTCATTACTCTTAATTACTTATGGTTTGACGGATTTTCTTGGAGAAGCCTTAAAATTCTTTACGAAAACAATGAATAGAATTAACGCAAAGATAGATATTCTACAGCCTAATAAAAATCCGTTATTTCACAAAAAACGTGTTTAATCACGTGGCTGAAGATGAAATTGTTAGTATCAATTGTACGTATTTTGACATTTAATTTATGAAAATTTAACATTGGGGGGCAAACCTGAGCCAAAACCTCCATCAACAACAACTGATGCCCCTGTCATGAAGGAAGCATCATCACCCGATAAAAAAACAGCTACACGTGCAACCTCTTCAGGTTTGCCAATACGCCCGAGGGCATGCAACCGGCCTATTCCGGAGCCGTCACCTGTTACTACGACAATACGGTCTTTGAGTTTCATATCTCTTAATTTATATGCTTTAATAATTCACAATAATTGAATGGTTAATCCCCGATTCAACAGTAGCTAAGGCATAGGCTGAGCCTTTTACTGATCTGGTTCTGAAGCCGCTATTGATTCCATTAATAGTAATATTCTTAATTCTCAAATCTTTATAAATAAGAGGAACCATAAACGTCAGATCAAAGTTATTTTTTAAAGTTGTG
>CAISJJ010000331.1 GCA_903885595.1 uncultured Bacteroidales bacterium | reverse complement strand
TAGTTGCTTTTTCTTTTATAATCGTCAGGTTGTGAATATAATAATGTGGCTCCGCTTCCGGATCAATCAAATATTTTGGCGCCCTGGATGGGACATATTGCATGAGACCTGCGGCGGGATAGACTTTCAGCGAGGTTCCAAAGAAAAATCTTTTATCCATTCAATGGCAGCTAAGGTAACCTGATAATCTTTTCGGAAAATTTATTATTTTCGGAAAAAAATCCTTTATGAAAAACCCGGGAATCATTTCGCTACTTCGCTACCTCGCTATTTCGCTTCTTTTTATCACCTCCTCCTTCGCCCAGGACAACCAGCCACCGGACTGGGAAAACCCCCAGCTGACCGGAATCAACAATGAACCGGCTCATGCATCCTCCCTGCCCTACGACACGGAGGAAGCTGCCCTGAAAAATGACTGGGCGGCATCACCCTGGTCGATGCTGCTCAACGGAACATGGAAATTCAACTGGTCGGAAAATCCAGAAAAGCGCCCGGTTGATTTTTATCGCGAAGCCTATGATGTTAGCGGGTGGAAAGACATCCGTGTGCCTTCAACCATTGAAATACAGGGATATGGGTACCCCATCTACGCAAATATCCCCTATGAATTCAAACACCTGATAACGCCTGATCCGCCGAAGGTGCCGCATGATTACAACCCGGTTGGCAGCTATCGCCGTGATTTTGAAATCCCGGAAAACTGGAAAGACCGGGAAGTCTTTCTCAGGTTCGGCGCAGTGAAGTCATTTTGCTATGTATATCTCAACGGCAAGCGGATCGGCATGGGAAAGGATGCCAAGACTCCCATTGAATTCAACATTACAAAATATCTTCGCCCGGGAAAAAACATA
This sequence comes from uncultured Bacteroidales bacterium, assembly GCA_903885595.1. Taxonomy (GTDB): domain Bacteria; phylum Bacteroidota; class Bacteroidia; order Bacteroidales; family FEN-979; genus CAIVAT01. The sequence goes on along the minus strand of CAISJJ010000331.1, from coordinate 15,526 downwards.
CTTGGCATTGAGGTTTTCCGCTGGTCGGATGGCTCATACCTTGAATGCCAGGATATGTGGCGCATGAGCGGAATAAACCGTGATGTCTTTATCTATTCAACCCCAAAGACCAGGATCCGGGACTTTTTTGTTGTTGGCGACCTGTTTTCAAAGTACGACCATGGATTGCTTAAAGTCACCGCCATCATTCAAAACCTGGATACATCCTCTGCAGAGAAACAAAAAACACCCGGTTCCACCCCCGGGAGCAAGGCCGGTTCCGGTGAAAAGAAACAGGGATTATCAGTTACCGGTCTCACTGCTGAATCATATTCACTGGAGATTTCACTGTTTGAATCCAAAAATTCAATAAAGCCTGAGGTCAGCGAATCTGTAAGTTTCCGGCTAGATGTAAATTCAGAAGATTCATTGTATTTTGAAAAACACATTCCCTATCCAAGGAAATGGAGCGCCGAAATTCCGAATCTGTATCACCTGGTTTTGACGCTGAAGGACGCAAAGGGCCATATCATTGAATCGACTGGATGCCGCATGGGATTCAGAACTTCGGAGGTTAAAAACGGGCAATTTCTCATCAATGGGAAACCCGTCCTGGTGAAGGGGGTAAACCGCCATGAACATGATCCCATGACCGGACATGTGATTTCGCGCGAAATGATGCTGAAGGATATCAAACTCATGAAAGAAGCCAATATCAACACGGTCCGCACCTGCCATTATCCCGATGATCCATACTGGTATGAACTGTGCGACGAATATGGCTTGTATGTGATCGACGAAGCCAATATCGAATCGCATGGCATGGGCTACGATCCCGATCGCACCCTGGGAAATAATCCTGACTGGATGAAGGCCCACCTGAACCGGACAGAACGCATGGTTGAGCGAGATAAGAATCATCCGAGCATCATCATCTGGTCGTTGGGAAATGAGGCCGGCAACGGATGCAATTTCGTTGCAACCTATGAATGGGTAAAAAAACGTGATCAGAGCAGACCTGTATGGTACGAGCGGGCCGAATATGGTTACAACACCGATATCTTCTGCCCGATGTACTGGGCTCCAAGGGATTTGAAATGGTATGGCTATTCACGGCAAATGAAACCATCGATCATGTGTGAATATGCCCATGCAATGGGCAACAGTACCGGAAATTTTCATGACTACTGGGATGTGATCGAAAAACACCCGCAGCTGCAGGGAGGATGTATCTGGGATTGGGTCGACCAGGGATTGTATGCCAAAGATGACCAGGGAAGGGAGTACTGGAAATATGGTGGCGATTTTGGTCCGAAGGATGTACCCAGCGACGGCAACTTCCTTGCCAACGGATTGATTTTCCCCGACCGGAAGCCTCATCCCGGATATTGGGAGGTAAAGAAGGTATATCAGAATGTAAAATTCATTATGAAAGATACTTCCCGATCATTATTGGAAGTGCATAACAAGTATGATTTCTTTGACCTCGGCAATACGGAGATTTCCTGGGAACTTGCCGCCAATGGAAAAATAGTTCAATCAGGATCAATCCCCTCTTTTAAACTGCCTCCTGGCGAAAAGAGGGAGATTACCCTCCCATTACCTGAATTAAAACCAATAGAACCAACCGAATATTTCCTGAATGTTTACCTGAAAACGACAGCGCCCTGGGGCCTTATTCCAACAAGCCACATCCTGGCCTCCGAACAAATAGCGTTACCTTCGGCACAATTTCACCAAGAAAGAGCCACTTCAGAAAAAAGATTGCCGCTGAAACTATCAGAAAATGATCTTTCCATTGACATTACCGGCGATCGGTTCTCCGTAAATTTCAATAAAAAGGAGGGGCTCATGACCTCTTTCAATTACCGGGACGTGGAATTGCTGGTCAGAGGCCCGTTACCAAACTTCAGGCGGGCGCCAACCGACAACGATGTTGGCAACGGCATGGCAAAAAGGTGCCAGCTGTGGTTCGATGCATCGGAAAAGAGAACGGTTTCCGGTGCTGAAACAGAAAGCAAACAAGATGGTTCTTTTCAAGTAACCTTCACCTATTCATTTCCTGAAGAAATTGCCAGCGAGATTGTTCTTTACCAGGTTTTTCCAGATGGGAGAATCAAGGTATCCTCCACCCTGAAACCATTAAAGGAAAAACTTCCTGAAATACCCCGTTTTGGCCTTAATCTTCAGATTAATCCTGATTTTCAAAACATTGAGTGGTATGGCCGGGGTCCATGGGAGAATTACCAGGACCGAAACACTGCCTCATTTGTCGGCATATATCAAAGCACCGTCGACGGGCAGTTTACACCCTATGTGCGTCCCCAGGAAAATGGATACAAAACCGATGTCCGCTGGGTAACCCTCGAAGGTCCAAACCAAACCGGGATACGGATCTTCGGTGAACCGCTGATCAGTTTCAGCGCACTTCCGTATACCTACGATGACATGAAAGGGTTTAAACATGGGGGGAAACACCTGAATGACCTTGAAAAGAAACCGTTTGTTGATCTGAATATCGACTATAAACAAATGGGTGTCGGTGGCGACGACAGCTGGGGAGCCAGAACCCATGCGCAATATACCTTGCCGGCGAAGGAGTATAGCTACTCTTTCTGGATGGAGCCGGTAAAGAAATAGCGAGGTAGTGAGGTAGCGAGGTAGCGAGGTAGCGAGGTAGCGAGGTAGCGAGGTAGCGAGGTAGCGAGGTAGCGAGGTAGCGAGGTAGCGAGGTAGCGAATTGCGAAGCAATCACGAACACCTAAAAAAAAATAAAAATGATCGTGAGTAAATAGCGAAATAGCGAGGTAGCCCTTCAATCCTGGAGGCATCGCACCGAGACTCCGTTTCCTTTATAAAAATGGGTTGAAAGAACGTTCCCGTAACCGTAATTGAGGCTTCTGTACCAGGCATTTGTAACCGAGTTCTCCGATGCAGCCCAGAAGTAGCCATATAAGTTAAGGCTATAGAAAGCGCCGTCTGTATACCGGTAGCCCCCGGGCAGAGCAGTGAACCCACTCGAATTTGTGGCGCCGGTGTTCGGAGAGGTCCAGTGGATAAACCCGGTTTCTTTCATTTTTCCACCGGCTACTGAAACACCGCCTAAAAAGCTGGTCAGTATGGTCCATTCCGTATCAGTTGGAAGATGCCAGCCTGATGGGCAAATGCCGGTTACGTTGGTTGCAGGTACCGGGTTCCACGAGGTAGTGTTGGAGGCCCCGTTAATGTACTGAACCATCTCGGCCCATTGGTACAATCCCCCGTAGATATCACAATTTGAGACCTGGTCATTGTAGCAGTATTTCTCAATGATGGCGTTGTTAGTCTGATCAATCGTTCCACTGATGATATTGCCAACATCGAGGTTTTGAGACATCCAGCATTGCGACCCGATTAAAACAGTATTGTACACTCTCCCATCGCGGACATCGGTAACAGGTTGTCCGCAAACTGAACAAACCGTGGTCGTCTGGGTAAGGGTTGTCACGGTCGATGTCCCGCAGGCACTATAAGCCCATACAAATCGTGTATAAAAGGTTCCGCATGTAAGCCCTGTTTCAGTAGTCGACGTATTTGTTCCTGTATCCATCGCTGTCGCATAATTATTTGCATTATTCCATTTATATCCTGTGGCTCCGGTTACCGGATTCCACTTCCATACAACCTGCGTCTGGGTAGAAACATGCGTGCCGGCAACGGGAGCCTGCGAAACCGGAATTGCGGAAGTCGTTTGTGTCAGAGTCGCCGGCAACGACTGCCCACAGGCATTATAGGACCAAATATATCTTGTATAGGTTGTCTGACAAGTCAGCCCTGTTTCAGACATGGTGACAGCCCCGCCCAGGTCAGTCGCCGAATTAAAGTTATTAACGGTATTCCATTTATACCCAATGGCGATGGGGACCGGATTCCAGTTCCAAACAATTTTGGTTACAGAGGGGATGTGAGTTCCTGCTGTTGGCTGATTGGGGGACTTGCAGATGAGATCAATTATTTTCCACAGGCCGCCTTGAAATATTGAGACAACACCGTTTCCATCGCTGCTGCAATTTGTACAATAAACCATGAGGCCCTCCACCGGGTTGCTGATTGCATTCCGCTGCTCAAATGTCATACGGGGTATCAAAGCGCCCTTTGCCGTAGATTTTACATCAAGCATTGACGCAGGATCCGGTGCACTGTTATCGGAATTTATCCCCACCTGGGCAAAACCACCGTGTATTATGACAAGAAGCAGAATAACAACGACTATTTCCTTTTTCATCACATTACATTGAATACGAAATATCGGGACTACTGTTTATGTATGATTGTTTAAGTAAAAATACTAAAAAAATAATTGAATGAGTACAATTATAACAGAAGAATTCAATAAAGCAGGATTCTTCCTGTTTGAGGGTACTGTTTTAAATAATCCTTTCCGGCTTAAATAATCCTTTGTGGCTCCGTAGGAGCCAAATCCTGGTAGCCCATATGCCCCCACCCCGACCTCAGCGCTCCGTAGGTGCGCAATACATTTTGGATTTGATTCTCCGGGAAATAATTTCGCACCTACGGAGCGAAATGCTCCTGAAACTCATCGGTCTACCAATGTTTCGCACCTACGGAGCGTATGGAAGTTAATTTTTCGGCGCCAGGAACCGGTTAAATAAAAGCAGTCCAATAATGGTAAAGACCCCGATCATGCTGAATGTAAGCCAGAGCAGTGATGGCTGATTCGTCTTTTCAACAAAATGAACGTACAGTGCAGCGCCAAGAACGCCACCCACGCCGCTACCGATCACACCATACATAAAAGACCAACCCTGGTATAATGCCTTTTTATCCTGGGGGGCAATCAATCCGACATAGGCCAGGAATTTCGGATGGGCAATCATTTCGCCCAACGTGAAGATGAACATCGATGCCAGGAAAATCCAGCCACTGGGTGAAATGGCGAGCATTCCCATACCGATGGAACCGAGAGAAATTCCGAAAATCATGGTTGGCAGCGCTTTGGTTTTGCGTACAAGGCTTGAAACAAGCAGTTGAAGGACGATGATCGCTCCGGCATTCATGACAGTGACATGCTCGGCATCAAATTTCCATGAAGGATGATCGATAACAACAGAGAGAATCCCATTGATCAGGTTGTTGAACCCGGTCATGTCGACCTTTTCATTCAGGTACCATAACACCGAATCATATACCTGGAAATACATGATCCAGAATCCTGAATAGATCACGATCATCAGGATGAACCGAAAATCGCGCAAAACCGTTACCATCTCCGCGAACACCTGCCCCAGTGGTTTTGCAACCCGCTTCCCGGTGGGTTCCTTAAAAACGAAATAATTCAGGATCAGCAACCAACCCGTTCCGATGGCAGCCATGAAAAAAATATAGTTGTAGGAGATCGATTTCAGATAGGGGACCAGGATCAAGGGGAACAGAAAAGCTCCCAGGTTGATTGACCAGTAAAATATCCCGAATCCCTGTGTTGAATTTGATTCGTTGGTAACCCGCGCGATGGTCCCGGAAATCATGGGTTTAAAAAATCCGGCACCTAATGCGACCAGGATCAGGCTGCTGAAAACAGTGACATAGGTTGTTGAAAACCCCGCAAACCAGTATCCCAGACTCATGGTGAAGAATGCAAAGAAGAGCACTTTGCGGTATCCGAACCGGTCGCCAATGGCCCCCGATAAAATCGGGAGAAAATAGAGCAAGGGGGTAATGGTGCTTTTGATCACACCAACACTCTCCTTTGAAAAGCCCAGTCCCCCTTCATTTTTCGACAAAACCAGGTACACTGACAACACCGACATCACGCCATAATATGATCCGCGTTCGAAAAACTCCATCGAAATGGCGGTCCAGAAATTTTTCGGAAAAGCAGCTAGGCTGTTTGAAGATGCAGTTTTTGTCATAACCGGGGTCAGGATGATTTGCAGCGAAAATACCGAAAATATTCTTTGTATTTTTGGAGGGGCATATAAAACCACATCTGACACATCTGACAAATCAACAACAATTTACACGATGGATGCACCAGGTATGTTACAGCCACCGATCTCATTTACCAAATAGTTACCTTACTCCATGATTTCAATGCAACATCGCAACACTATTTAAATCTGATAATAAAACAATCCCTGCTTTCGTGAATAAGAGTCTGTTTAAAATTCATTTTGAAATTTGTAACTCCTTGAAAACTATTAGTTTTTCATTATTCAATCTTCACTCATCGCTTTTCATTTTACATTAGTCGTTAACCCAATGAATAGAGTACATCGAATAATTGCCAGTGAAAAATGAATAAAGAAAAATGAACAGTATGTTAAAATTTAAACAGTCTCTAAATCTTGAAATAAACGCCCAAATAAGTATGGATAATCTTAAAAACATTGTAAATCAATTTAAAACCGAAGGAACAGTTGCAACCATAACTCCCTTTGGCTCAGGTCATATCAATGACTCCTACCTGGTAACAACAGAGCCGGAGGAGGCATCAGATTATGTGCTTCAGCGGATCAACCACCTGATTTTCCGTAATGTACCCGAATTGACCGGCAACATTCTCAAGGTGACGCTTCATCTCCGGAACAAGATGCTTTGTATGACCTCCGCGATCGGCGATTTTCAGGTCATACAATTAACACCGACTCATACCGGCTCCTTTTTTGTTTACGACCCCGACGGGAACTACTGGCGTCTCTATAATCATCTAAGGGAAAGCAAAAGTTTCGATGTGGTTTTAAACCCTGCACTGGCTTATGAAGGCGGAAAGGCATTCGGACTGTTCCAATATTTGACATCCGATCTGGAAACCTCATCGTTGTATGAGATCCTGCCCGATTTTCATAACATTGCAAAAAGACTTTCGACATTCAGGAAAGCAGTGACGCTTGATCAGGTCGGGCGCGTAAACGAAGTTGCAAATGAAATCGCCTTTATTGAAACCCGTTCTGATGAGATGCACCTGATTCTTCGCCTCGGAGAAGAGGGTAAAATTCCCGTGAGGGTCACACATAACGACACGAAATTCAATAATATACTTTTTAACCGCGAAAACAAGGCCATATCAGTAGTGGATCTCGACACCGTGATGCCCGGTTATATCCTTTACGATTTCGGAGATGCCATACGCACCGGCGCCAGTACCGGGGCAGAGGATGAAGCTGATCTTTCCAGGGTTAATATCGACCTTGACCTGTTTGAAGCCTATTCGAAAGGATATCTCGAAACAGCCCTGAATTTTCTCAACAACGCCGAAACAGATCATTTGGCCTTTTCGGCGAAATTCATGACCTATATCATCGGGTTGCGGTTTTTAACCGATCATATCGACGGGGACCGGTATTATAAAATTGCCTTCCCGGGGCATAACCTGCAGCGGGCACGTACACAATTCAAATTATTGCAAAGTATGGAGCATCATTATGCTGCCATGCAGGAGATTATCCGGCGACATGCTGAAAAAATAAAGAATTGAGAAAACATTCTTTCCCGGGAAAATCAGGATGATGACATCGTTTTTATTCCGTATTTTGCATAAAATTAAGTGAATGAGCTCAGTTATACCAGAAGTATTCAATATAGCAAGATCCTCCCTGTTTGAGGATGCAATTTTAAATAATCCTTTCCGGCTGTCTAGGAGCCAAATCCGGGTAGCGCGCCGTAGGTGCGCAATGCATTTTGGATTTGATTCTCAGGGAAACAATTTCGCACCTACGGAGCGAAATGCTCCTGAACCTCATCGTTCTACCAATATTTCGCACCTACGGAGCGAAATGCTCCTGAACCTCATCGTTCTGCCAATATTTCGCTCCTACGGAGCGAAATGCGCCCGAACCTCACCGTTCTACGAATATTTCGCTCCTTCGGAGCGTATGGAAGAAGGTCTCTGCTCTATATGTTAACTTCACTGGTATAATAGTGTTTAATCAATAAAAAATAACCCGGAAATCTGATTTCGATATGTACAAAGCGTTCTTCTCATTAATGATCCTTTTAATTCTCGCCGTTTCTGCAACGGCTGCGGATAATTCATTCACCGGCACCCCGGCTATTGTACCAAAACCGGTAAAGCTAAAGCTCAATCCAGGCAGTTTTACCATTGATCGCCAAACACACCTGATTATTTCCAGCGAGGATTCAAACCTGGTCCGCGTGGCTCATTTTTTTGCAGATCAGCTGCACCTGGCAGGAGGACCTGATTTTACCGTAGAAAAGTTAACCGGAAACGAAAAAGCAGCAAAGACTATCATTCTGACGCTCTTGCCAGGCAAAACAAACATTCCGCCGGAGGGATATACATTAATTATCACACCAAAAAAAATTCACATTTCCGCCATTGATGGGGCCGGCCTGTTCTATGGCATCCAGTCGCTGCTGCAGTTAATGCCTGTGGATGTGTACCTGCCGGGTGTCGCCGATGCGGAAAAAACATGGGATGTGCCCTGTGTTGAAATAAAAGACTACCCCAGGTATTCCTATCGCGGAATGCATCTTGATGTTTCCCGCCATTTTTTCCCGAAGGAGTTCGTAAAACGCTACATTGATCTGATCTCCATGTTCAAGATGAACAGGTTTCACTGGCATCTCACCGACGACAACGGATGGCGGGTTGAGATTAAGAAGTATCCGAAACTGATGCAGGTGGGAGCCTGGCATGTTGATCACGAGGACAAGCCGTGGGATGACCGCCCTGCCCAGCAGCCAGGCGAAAAGGCAACCTATGGCGGTTATTATACCCAGGATGAAATCCGCGACATCGTTCAATATGCTTCCGACCGGTATATTACCATTATCCCGGAAATTGAAATGCCGGCGCATTCTGTGGAGGTGCTTGCTGCTTATCCTCAATTCTCCTGTACCGGCGGACCGTTTACCGTTCCAACCGGCAGCTACTGGCCCAACATCGATATACTATGTGCGGGGAATGATTCGGTTTTTACCTTCCTGGAGGATGTGCTCGCGGAGGTGATGACACTGTTCCCATCGAAATATATTCACGTGGGTGGCGATGAGGCCGATAAAACAAACTGGAAGAAATGCCCGAAATGCCAGGAACGGATTAAAACGGAAGGATTGAAGGATGAGAAGGAGCTTCAGAGTTATTTCATCAAGCGGATCGAAAAATTCATTGTATCGAAAAACCGCAAGATGATCGGATGGGACGAAATCCTGGAAGGTGGTATCGCCCCTGAAGCAACCGTGATGTCGTGGCGGGGTGTCGAAGGTGGCATTGCGGCTGCCCGGCAGGGGCACGATGCAATTATGACACCTGTTTCTTATTGCTATTTCGACTACTACCAGGCTGATCCTGCGTCGGAACCCAAAGCGATCGGTGGATTTGTGACACTTAAAAAGGTTTATTCCTTTGAACCCACCCCGGGAGAATTGACCCCTGCAGAGGCAAAACACATCCTCGGAGCGCAAGGCAACCTATGGACTGAGTTCATTCCAACCCCGGCGCATGCCGAATACATGGCGGTTTCGCGTATGATAGCCCTGTCGGAGGTGGTATGGACCCCGAAAAATGAAAAGAACTGGAATGATTTCCGGCTCCGGATGGCCACCCAGTTCAAAAAGCTTGACAACATGAAGGTCAATTACAGCAAGGGATCATTTAAAGTAAGCGTAAATACGCAACGCGATGAAAAATCGGGTGTGGTAAAAATCCTTCTTGAATCGGAACAACCTGATATCCCTTTACATTACACCTTAAACGGGGATGTGGTAAAAGCATCCTCTCCTGTTTATACCGAACCTGTTGAAATCAAAGCCAACGGGGTGATCAGGGCGGGCCTTTTTGTTGACGGACAGCTTAAGGAAAAGGCCATTGAAATGCCACTTATCTTTCATTACGCCATTGGAAAACCGGTCAAATATCTCACAAACTACTCTGATCGTTATCCGGCCGCAGGAAAGGAGGCTCTTACCGATGGTCTTCGCGGTTCGGTTAACCACCGGGATGGATTATGGCAGGGATTCCTGGGTAACGACCTTGACCTGATAATCGACCTTGGCCGTGAGATCCTGGTCAACTCCGTTCAGATGAACTTTTTACAAAATCAACGGAGCTGGATCTTCCTGCCCATGGTTGTTGAGTATTCCTTATCCTCAGATGGAAAAAAATACCACTCCTTCAACGAGGTGTTAAATACAATCCCGCCAAAGGAGGAACAAACGTTCATTCATCCTTTTAATCTTCAGTTTATGGAAAAAACAAAAGCAAGATATATCAGGGTGAAGGCTAAAAACCTGGGAAAATGCCCGGAATGGCACGATGGTGCGGGCGAACCCTGCTGGATGTTTACGGATGAAATCGTTGTTTTCTAGTCGTGGCAAGCATCATCATGAAACGCCATGTTTTGAAAAACGCCATCCATTAAACCGTCATGATGTCCTTTTCTTTGATCTCAAGGATCTTGTCCACTTTTGAGATATATTCGTCGGTCAGCTTCTGGATATCCGCTTCAAGTTTTTCAACCTCATCTTCCGGAACGCCATCTTTTTTCAATTTCTTTGCTGTCTCGTTCGCGATGCGGCGGATATTCCGTATGCTGATCTTTCCGTTTTCAGCTTCCGTTTTGGCCTTTTTCACCAGATCGCGACGCCGCTCCTCCGTCAATGGCGGGACCGTGATCCTCAGAATTTCACCTTCATTCCTTGGGTTGAAGCCGAGGTTGGCCGCCTGGATCGCTTTATCAATCAAACCCAGCACACTTTTATCCCATGGCTGAACAATGATCTGCCTCGCATCGGGTGTGCTGATGTTGGCGGTTTGATCAATTGGCGTCATAACTCCATAATAATCAATCCTTACCCCGTCAAGCATCTGAGCGCTGGCTTTCCCTGCCCGGAGTTTCTGTAATTCCTTTTCAAGGTGTTGAACCGCAAGGTACATGCCCTCATTGGCCTCATCCAGGGTGAATTCTATATCTTCGTTCATGCAGAAAGTGATTTATTTATGGGAAGAGTTGGAAGAATTAAAAATTAAAAATTACTAAAGGCAAAATGCAAATTGCAAAAGGCAAAGGGCAAAAGGCAAAAGGCAAAGGGCAAAGGGCAAAAGGCAAAAGGCAAATTGCAAAAGGCAAATTGCAAAACTTAATTCAAAGTTCAAAACTACAAATGAAAAAGTTAATATGCAAATGGAGGAAGTTGGCAAGTTGGCAAGAGGGCAAGTTGGCAAGCTGGTAAGCTGGTAAGCTGGTAAATCTCCAAATCTTCAAATCTCCAAATTCTTTTCAACTTACAACTGTCCCAATTTCTTCTCCGCGGATAAGTTTCAGTAAATTTCCAGGCTGGTTCATATTGAAAACGACGATCGGCATGTTATTCTCCCGGCAGAGTGTAAACGCGGTCAGATCCATAATCTTTAATCCCTTTTCATAGGCTTCACCGAAGGTGAGGGTGTTGTATTTTACGGCGGCAGGGTCCTTTTCAGGGTCGGCGGTGTAAACTCCATCCACGCGGGTTCCCTTGAGAATGGCATCGGCCTGGATTTCAATTGCACGCAGGGCCGATGCGCTGTCGGTCGTAAAATAGGGGTTACCGGTACCACCGGCAATGACCACCACTTTCCCTTTCGTCAGATTTTCAATGGCTTTCCTACGGCTCATTTCCTCACAGATCGGATCGATGGCCAAACCGGAGAGCAGTTTCACTGCAACACCCTGTTTTTCAAGGGCAGCCTGGATGGCCATGCTGTTGATCACCGTAGCCAGCATGCCCATATAGTCACCCTGCACCCGGTCCATTCCGTCACTTGTTCCCGCCAGGCCACGGAAAATATTCCCTCCTCCGATCACAATGGCAACCTGCACGCCTTCATCCACCACTGATTTAACCTCGAGGGCATAATCGGCCAGACGGCCGGGATCGATGCCATAACCCTGGGTGCCTTCAAGTGCTTCGCCTGAAAGCTTTAAGAGAACGCGATTATATTTTACCATATGCAATATGTTGAAGAATTCAAAAGGCAAAAATTAAAATGCAAAATGCAAAAAGCAAAAATTAAAATGCAAAATGCAAAAAGCGAAAATTAAAATGCAAAATGCAAAAAGCAAAATGCAAAATGCAAAAAGCAAAGATCAAAAATTAAAAATTGAGTCCACTCCGAAAAGTCCGATCAACTGGATCCTGAGCGGAGTCGAAGGATGCAAACACCTGATAATAAGAACACTTCGACTTCGCTCAGTGTCCGGTTTTCCGTTAAATTGCCTTTTCGGAGCAGACTCAATTTTGCAATTTACAATTTTCACTTTGAACTTTGCATTTTGCTTTTTGCATTTTGAATTTGATATTTTTCATTCATTGACTCCATGGCAATTCTTATACTTCTTCCCGCTCCCGCAAGGGCAGGGATCATTGCGGCCTACCCGTTTTTCAACCTTCACGGGTTGCGGACGGGCCTTTTCCTGTGTATTTGAATTCGACTGCGACAGCAGGTCCGAACGCTCCTCCTTCATCCGTGCACGATCGAGTTTACGCGGCGCCTGGGCTTCCTTCACATTGTCGACCTGGATGGGTACGTCGGCTTTGATAAGGAAAGAGGTGATCTCCTTGTTGGTCCTTTGAACCATCGTTTTAAAGAGTTCAAAAGATTCAAATTTATAAATCAGCAGGGGGTCTTTCTGCTCATAGGCTGCATTCTGAACCGATTGTTTCAGGTCATCCATCTCACGCAAATGTTCTTTCCATGCATTGTCGATCATTCCAAGCACAATCCCCTTTTCAATGCTGAGAACGACCTCCTTCCCCTTATCCTCGTAGGCTTTCTTCAAATTAGCCACGGCCTGCATGGTTTTCAGGCCATCGGTAACCGGGATGGCAATGTTTTCATACCGGGTGTCATTTTCAAACACATCTTTGATTACCGGGTATGTTTTATGAGCAATCTGATCGCATTTGGCTTTATATCGTTTATAAATGTATGCATAGAGTTTGTCTCCAAGGTCGTCGTTGTTAAGTGATCCGAAATCTGATTCCGAAATCGGGGAATCAGCCGCAAATTCTTTCAGCAAATCGAGATTAAAACTTTGGAAATCACGTTTTTCCTGGGCATCAAGCACAATGGTTTCGCACACATCATAAATCATGTTTGAAATATCCACGGCAAGCCGATCCCCGAACAGGGCATGATGACGTTTTTTGTAGATGGCTTCACGCTGGATATTCATCACGTCGTCGTACTCGAGCAAACGTTTACGAACGCCGAAGTTATTTTCCTCCACTTTCTTCTGGGCACGCTCAATGGATTTGGTGATCATTGAATGCTGGATCACCTCCCCTTCCTTGATTCCCATGCGGTCCATGATTTTTGCAATCCGGTCGGAACCGAACATCCGCATCAGGTCATCGTCGAGGGATACAAAAAACTGAGAACTACCCGGGTCGCCCTGCCGGCCTGCACGACCACGCAACTGGCGGTCGACACGACGCGATTCGTGGCGTTCAGTACCTATAATTGCCAGACCTCCGGCCTGCTTGACTCCGGGGCCCAGCTTGATGTCGGTACCACGGCCAGCCATATTGGTGGCGATGGTAACGGTTCCGGCACGTCCGGCTTCGGCGACAATGTCGGCTTCGCGGGCATGCAACTTGGCATTCAGTACATTGTGCGCAATATTCTTGCGTTTGAGCATGCGGCTGAGCAATTCCGAGGTTTCAACCGAAGTAGTACCTACCAGGCACGGGCGGCCGCCCTGTACCAGCTTTTCGATTTCATCTATGACCGCGTTGAATTTTTCCCGCTTGGTTTTAAATACCATATCTTCACGGTCGTCCCTGACAATTTTCTTATTGGTGGGGATGACGACAACATCCAGTTTATAGATATCCCACAACTCACCGGCCTCCGTTTCGGCCGTACCGGTCATACCCGCAAGCTTTTTGTACATGCGGAAATAGTTCTGCAGGGTTACCGTGGCATATGTTTGTGTCGCCGCTTCGATCTTTACATTTTCCTTCGCTTCAATGGCCTGGTGCAACCCGTCGGAATAACGCCGTCCTTCGAGGATACGGCCGGTTTGTTCATCAACGATCTTCACTTTATTGTCCATGACCACGTATTCAACATCCTTTTCAAACAGGGCATAAGCCTTGATGAGCTGGTTGACCGTGTGAACTCGTTCGGTTTTGATCGAATAATCGCGCATCATGATGTCCTTCTTCTCCAGTTTATCCAGGTCAGAAATATTCTGGCGCTCCAGTTCAGCAACGAATGAGCCGATATCCGGAAGAATATAGAAGGAGGGATCGTCGTACGATTCAGTTAAAAGGTCGATGCCTTTATCGCGTAATTCAATGGTATTATTTTTCTCATCAATGACAACAAAGAGTTCGTCATCGATAATATGCATATTTTTAGACTGCTCGGCGAGGTAAAAATTTTCAGTTTTGAGCAGCAGCGCTTTCATCCCCGGTTCGCTGAGGAATTTGATGAGGGCTTTATTCTTCGGCAGCCCGTGATGCGCGCGCAGGAGCTGTTCCCCTGCCTTCTTTATGTTCTCGTCATTCTTCGGATCTTCTGACAGTGCTTTTGCTTCCGACAGAAATTTGGTGACGAGATTTCGCTGCGCATTGTACAGCTTGGTAACATTGGTCTTGAGATCATCAAACAACTGGTTTTCTCCTTTGGGTGTAGGACCGGAGATGATCAAAGGGGTACGTGCATCATCAATCAAAACTGAGTCAACCTCATCGACAATGGCATAATTATGCGGACGCTGCACCAACTCTTCGGGATTGCTGGTCATGTTGTCGCGCAGGTAATCGAAACCAAATTCGTTGTTGGTGCCGTAGGTAATATCGGCAAGATAGGCATCACGCCGGGCTTGTGAATTGGGCTCATGCCGGTCGATACAGTCTACCTTCAGCCCATGGAATTCGAAGAGTGGCCCCATCCATTCCGAGTCACGTTTGGCGAGGTAATCGTTTACGGTAACGATATGAACCCCCTTGCCCGGCAATGCATTCAGGAACATGGGCAGGGTTGCAACCAGCGTTTTTCCTTCCCCGGTCGCCATTTCGGCAATCTTGCCCTCATGCAGCACCACGCCGCCGATGAGCTGGCAATCGTAGTGAACCATATCCCAGGTGATCATGTTTCCTCCCGCTGTCCAGCTGTTCCTGAACCGGGCGATGTCACCTTCAATTTCAACGTTTGCCTTTTTGGCAGCCAGGTCGCGGTCGGCCTGGGTCGCCGTCACCTCCACAAATTCATTCTCAAAAAACCGCCGTGCCGTATCCTTCATAACAGCGAAAACTTCGGGCAGTATCTCATGCAGGATTTCCTGCGTAAGTTCGTACGATTCTTTTTCGAGCCGGTCGAGCACACCATATAACTTCTCCTTTTCATCAATTTCAAGCTCATCTGAATTGATCTGTTCTTTCAGGTCGGCAATCTCTTTTTGCTTCCCCTCCAGATATTCGCTTATCCTGCGCTTGAAGTCGATGGTACGTGCACGTAGTTCATCATTTGAAAGGGTCTTTATCTCTTCATACGCCTCCAGGGCTTTGTCAACCAACGGATTGATCTCCCGGATATCGCGCT
>CAISJJ010000330.1 GCA_903885595.1 uncultured Bacteroidales bacterium | reverse complement strand
TCATCTTTTTCTCTGACTACTACAAACAAGTTCGTTGTGTAAATTAAGAAACCGCCGTATACCGAACGGTACGTACGGTGGTGTGAGAGGACGGAAAATAAATTAGGAGGAAAACCTATTTTATTTTCCTCCTACTCGATTGGTGTGCCGTGCACACTTTATTGCAATATAATCCAGTTCTGATTGGGTGTACTTGCTGTTAAAATAATAGCTCAGAAACGAGTAGCATTTTTCGGGAAATTCTCTCAACTCAACCTGGCCTTTTGGGAAATGCTAAATAAAAAGTGGCGCCTTTGCCCGGTTCTGATTTTGCCCAAACCCGGCCACCATGTTTTTCAATGATCCTTCTTACGGTTGCAAGTCCGATTCCCGTTCCCTGGAATTCCTTATTTGTATGTAAACGCTGGAAAGGGTTGAACAGTTTTTCGGCCTTCGACATGTCAAATCCGGCGCCGTTATCCCTGACAAAATAAATATTTTCATCTGCGTCATCAAACTTCCCGATAAATATTTCAGGTGCATCAACTTTACCGGAATATTTCAATGCGTTACTCAGCAGATTATTGAACACAACATGCATGAGGCTGGGATCAGCTTCAATATGAAGGTCTTCCTGTGCATGAAATTTTGCCTTATGTCCGGGATTTTGATTTCCGAGTTCTTCTTTGATCCCTCTGACCATTTCACTAAGGTCGAAGCGCTCCGATTTGATTTCTGTTCTTCCTGAACGGGAAAACTGCAGCAGATCGTCAATCAGGTTGGCCATAGAAAATGATGCTTTCTTAATCCTGTCCAGAAATTCCATTGCTTCCGGGGCTAGCTGGTCAGAAAAATCATGCTGTATGATTTGGGTGTATCCGCTGATGACATTTAACGGACTTCTCAAATCGTGGGAAACGGTATATGAAAATGCCTCAAGTTCATGATTTGCTGTGATCAGATTTTCATTGGATGCTTCAAGTTTAGCCTGTGTATTGATGAGCTCATCATTACGTTGAATGGCGGCTTCATAAACCGACAACAGCAGATCCAATATCTGCTTTTTTTCAGAATTGATTGCATAACGGTTTCCTCTGAATACGATCTCGATGACCATTTCAGCTGAACCTGCTTTTCGCATCTCCCTGTTAGCCAATAGGTAATAAATCCGCGACAGAAGATATTCCTCGTCATATGGTTTGGTTATGAAATTATCGGCGCCTGATTGCAGCCCTTTTATGATATCCAGCGGATCGCGGAGTGAGGTAAGCAGGATTACCGGAATCTCCTTTAACGATGGATGGCTTTTTATTTTTGAACAAAATTCATATCCGTCCATCCCTGGCATCATGATGTCGCTCACGATTAGTACGGGCGCTTTTTCAAGCGCTGCAGCATAGGCATCCAGGGCGTTGGTGTAAAACACCGTGTTGATGTTTTTTTCCGTGAAGAAATACCGCAACCGTTTGGCCTGAACCATTGAATCTTCAACAGCCATGATATAATCGGAACCGAGTGTGATATGATAAGATCCCATTTTAAATTATTTTTACAATATGAATGTTTTATTTATCTCTTTTCCTATTTCATCGGGGGATAGAATCATGGATGCCGCGCCTATTTTAATGGCTTCACCGGGCATTCCATGCACCAGTGAACTTGCGGCATCCTGCGCAATGGTCACAGCCCCTTTGTCGTGAAGTAATTTAAGTTCAATTGCGCCATCGGCACCCATGCCTGACAGCAGGATACCCATTGCATTATTGCCATAAATTTCTGCAATCTTCCTGAAAAGGTACCCAACTGCGGGTCTTAATCCCCTTTCCTGAGGATCCTTTGTGATGGTAAGAATCCCTTCACGCTGCACCCCAAGGTGATGATCGCCCGGAGGAAGGTAAACATGTCCGGGCACCATCGTTTCTCCATGTTTTGCTATTTGAACCGGAAGGGCAGAAGCGCTACTCAGCCATTCACAAAATCCATCCGCAAAATTCAAATCAATGTGTTGGACAATCAGTACAGGGACAGGCAGATTGGACGTAAGTCTGCTCAGAATGGTTTGTATGGCGAGGGGGCCTCCTGCGGAGGCGCCAATGCCAATTATTTTAGTTTTATCAGCCGGATTGAATATTTTACTATGATTCTGAGAATCCTGGAAATTTGTTGACGTTATGGCAATTCGCGGCTCTTTACGCAGCGAAACTTTTATTTCAGATATCATTTTCAGGGTATTCCGGTAAACCCTGGCAGTTTGCGTAAACTGCGGATGACCCGGTCCAAATGGTTTTGCCAGGATAGTGATTGCGCCTGCTTCCAGTATTTTGAAAGACATTTTTATTTCGCTGGGACTGTATAAACTGCTTACAATCACGATAGGAACAGGATGCGTTTGCATGATTTTTTTTGTGGCAACAACGCCATCCATCACCGGCATATAAATATCCATGCTAACCACGTCAGGGTTCAGGGTTTTCACCATTTCAACAGCCTGGGCGCCATCGCCTGCAAAACCTACAACGTCAAAACGGGAATCTTCGGCCAGAATGCCTTTGAGCAGGCCCTGTCCGATTTTTGTATCCTCCACTATCAGAACCCTGATTTTTCTATTCATTTTGGGCGAATCAGATTAAACGATGTACAGTTTCAACAAGGTTGCTTTGTTCAAAATCGCTTTTAATAATATAGGCATTAGCGCCGGCTTCCATACCTTTCTTACGGTCGTCAGCCGTATCGAGCGCAGTGACAAGGATCACTGGTATTTCTGCCATTTCAACATGTTCCCTGATCCTGGCTGTTAGCTCAAATCCGTTCATCCGTGGCATCTCCACATCGGAGACCACCAGGTCGACTGCCTCTTTTTGCAGGAACTGAAAAGCCTCAAATCCATCGACAGCAGTTTTTACCATGTAACCTGCAGATTCAAGTATGTTCCGAAGCAGGGACCGGGATGTAATAGAGTCTTCGGCAATCAGGATGACTTGCTGACTAAGTTGCACTTTTTCCTCTTGCCCGGCTGAATCCATGACCTCAAGCCTGGTTGCTGCATGAATCGCCTCATCCATTAACTCACCGATATGAAGAATGGGGACAACCATGCCACTTCCTAAAATTGTGACGCCCGCAATGTTTTTTACATGGATAAGCGGGGCGCCAAGTTCTTTAACCAAACCCTCCTGCTCATCAAGTATTTCGTCGACCATAAAAGCAATTCGTTTGCCCGACATTGAAATTATCAAACCAGGGATGGGAGGTTCATCGTTTTTTCTGGCTTTGCGCACCGGAACACCCAGTACATCGCCAAGTCTAACCAAAGCTACACTTTCATTATTCAATAAAATCATTTGCTTCGATTCCACCGATATGATTTCAGGTTGCCGGATGCGAATGGCTTTTTCAACTGAATTAGTCGGAATGATGAAAAATTGAGCGCCCAATCGTACCAGAATTCCCTTGAAAGTGGCAAGGGTAACAGGTAACCCAATTTTGAAACGGGTACCTTTCCCGGGGGTTGAATCAACCTCAATGTTACCGCCAAGTTTTGCAATTTTTTCTGCAACAATAGCCAGTCCTAGTCCTCGCCCTGAAATATCGGTTATGAACGGACTGGTCGAGATTCCCGATTTCAAAATCAGTTGAAAAACCTCTTTGTCGGTCATCCCGGCAGCTGAATCCGATGAGAGGAACCCCGATTTTATTGCTGCGGCGATGACTTTCGAAGTGTCAATCCCTGCGCCGTCATCCTCGATTAATAACTCAACATTCTTGCCTGAATCAAGCTTCACAGATATGTTCACACTGCCCGAATCAGGTTTTCCACGCTCCCTGCGCTCCATGGGTGTTTCAATGCCATGGTCAACACAGTTGCGGATCAGATGAATCAGGGGATCTTTCATCTCCTCTAAAATCCGGCCGTCTATTTCAATTTCACCGCCGTTAATAGTGGTTTTTATCTCTTTATGAAATTCCTGTCCCAAGTCTCTTACAATTTTTGGAACGACCGACAGCAATGATGAAAATGGATGCAATAAAGTGGTTCTTATATCATGTAGCAGGTCATCTATCATTCGTGACATGGCGCCATAAAAAAGGTCCAGCTCCTTAAAAAGGTTGTGATGATTATTTTGATGGTTTAATTCCAGTTCATTAATGAAATAGGCCATGGTCGCCTTCACTGAAATAAATTCTTCAGCCTGCCTCAGCAAACTGTCAAGTTTTGCTGTTGATACACGCACTGTATCCTTAGCAGTCTTAAGTTCAGAGACCGCGCCTTTGGGGAAATCATTGGGAATTACCGCTGCAATCTCAGCATCTTCGGGTTTTTTGTTATCAGTGTTTTTTAATTCTGCCACCAGCGGGGGTAAGGGAAATTCCATTTTAGAAGGCATGCCACTGGTTTGTCGCATTGTTTCTACCTCTTTAATTAATTTGGCAAGTATGCCCGGACTGATGCTTTTTATATTTTCCCCCGACTCAGAAAGCATCACAGTAAGGGTATCCATGGCGCTATAAAGAATATCAAACGAAACAGATGTCAATTGCAGGCTGCCTTGTTTTAACTGATGAAATACACTTTCAACACTCTGGCAAAGGCGTTCAATATCAAGCAAATTAACAGCCCTAGCAGCGCCTTTTAAGCTATGCACTTCACGAAAAGTTGTTTCGATCAGTTCGGTATATTGGATCAGGGGCGGTTTCTTTTCCAGTTCAAGCAATCCGTGGATGATGGCCTGCTGGTGTTCCCCTGCTTCCATTTTAAAGTCGGCAAGCAATTCGCGAAGAAATGCCTCTTGTTTTTTATCCATGGAACTGCCTAAACATTAAATTTTTCAATTATTTTTTTCAGATTTTGGCCCAGTTCATTCAGGTTACGTGCTGCAATTTGGGTTTGTTTGGTTCCAACCACGTTTTGTTCGCTTGCTTGTTTGATATTTTCCATGGCAGGAACAATCTGGTCCATTCCGTTCATTTGTTGTTGACTCGATGTCGAAATTTGCATGACCGATTGTGCGGCATCGTTCACCGTGTCGGCTAAAATTTCGATCATCTCTCCGCTTTGCTGAGCGAGTTTATTTCCTGAGTCAACTGCTTTTGAGCCTTGCTCAGTAGCCATAACAGCTTGATTAATTGCCTTTTGTATGTCATTCAGAATTTCCTTTACCTGGGTTGTTGCTTGTTTTGACTGCTCGGCAAGCCTTCTGATTTCCTGGGCAACCACTGCAAAACCGCGTCCCTGTTCCCCTGCTTTTGCGGCCTCAATAGCCGCATTCACAGCCAGTAAATTTGATTGGTCTGCAATGTCATTCACTGTTGAGGTAATCTCCCCGATTGACCTGTTTTGTTCAGAAAGTTTAATTACACTTTCTGCAATCAGGGTCATCTGCTGGTTGATTTTGTTCATTCCCTGAATGGTTTGCAAAACCGACTCTTTGCCATTGTCGGCCGCATCGCTGGCCCTTTGGGCGCTTTCCAGAACCGATTGTGCTTTCTGGCTTGCCATCATGGCTGTTTGACGAACCTCTTCGAGGGTCGTTGTTGTCTCCGAAACAGCAGTGGCAGTCTCTGTGGCGCCTGTCGACACTTCAGTAACAGTGGTAAGAATTTCAGCCACTGAGGTACCAACCACATTAACGCTGTTCCGTATTTCGGTAGCAATTTTCCTTAACATACTGATCATCCACATGGCCAGAATGACCGAAATTACGATCATTCCCACACCTCCGCTTATCAGCGTATACAGCTGTGCGCTGGCCATCGTATCATTTTTGGCGATATTCTCAGTGGTATGTTTATCCAGATTTTTTTCAAGTGCAAGAATTTTTAAACGAATTCTTTCATAGAGCGGATCCTGAACGGTCATAGCAAAAGAAACGGCATCCTCAACCTTTCCTTTTTCTATCAGATCAAGTAGCTGTTTCCGGTTCTCCCGGTATGGGGCAAATATACCCTGAATCTCTTTGAACTGCTGAAGGTCATCAGGGTTATCCAGCAGTTTGTTATCGATGTCTTTGACCCTTTCTTCAATTTCGAGGGATCGTATTGCGATAGAATTCAGTACAATGTCCCTTTGCTTCCCATCCCTGGTTATTATCAGCTCAAGCATCAATGCCGTCATTCGGTTTTCATCAGAACGCAACTGTGTTAACAGCTTTGAAATTTCAAATGAATTAACCATTTGTTTTTGGGTAGCCCGGCCTGACAAGTTGCTTATATATGAAACCCAAACAAATACGATAACTACCAGGATTAT
>CAISJJ010000329.1 GCA_903885595.1 uncultured Bacteroidales bacterium | reverse complement strand
CTTACTCTCAACTACCTCCCGGGTTTGAATTTTCACCAGGTAAATCCCTTTGGCCAGCGTGCTCACATCCATTTCCATCGGACTTTGGTTTAGGAATTTTTCCAGCTTGACTTCTTCACCATTTATGTCAAAAATGCTAATCGTGGTTTCTCCAGAGAGTATGCTGTTGGCAATGGTGATTTTCCCATTGCCCGGATTCGGGAATACACTGAATGTTGATTCCGGAGGTTTGGATTCTTCAATATAAGTGACTCCTCCATTGTCAGTTTTCAGAATTGTGCCAGAACTACCTGTCGAAAAACCATGATTTGCATCGGTGAAGAAAACTGAGTTTAGATCATTCAGGGTTCCACTGGATGAAGTTGTCCAGTTATTACCCCCATCGATGGTTTTTACAATGATTCCCCTTGTTCCTGAAGCATAACCTGTGTTGGAATCAGAGAAGTGGATGGAATTGAAATTCGACATTGTATCGCTGTTAAAAATTTCCCAGCTTGACCCTCCATCGGTGGTTTTCAGGATGGTTCCACCATTCCCTGCAATAAATCCGGTATTGTCGTCGGTAAACCAAACCGAATTCAAATCTTCCACTGTTCCGCTCGGCAAATTGATCCAGGTCGCACCCCCATTGGAAGTCTTTATAATGGCCCCGTCATAACCAACCGAATAACCGGTATTGGCATCGGTGAAGAAAACCGAACTCAAATAACCGGATGAATTGGATACAACCGTCCATGTTGTGCCTCCATTGACAGTTTTCACGATTGTTCGAACATCAAACCTGGTATCGCCGCCAACCGCATAACCTGTGTTGGCATCCGGGAAATGGACGGAAGATAAAGTCCACAGGATTCCGCTTGATAACGTATTCCAGGTAGCGCCTGCATCATTGGTTTTAATGATGACCCCGCCACCTCCAACTGCATAACCGGTGCCGGGATTGAGAAAGTAAACCGATAATAAAGTACTGGTTACACCTGTTACTGCACCGATCCAGGTTATTCCTCCATCGGTGGTTTTCAGGAGGGTTCCTGCATATCCTGTCAGATAACCGGTATTGGCATCGGAAAAGTAAACTGAATAAAAGCTTTGCCTTGTGCCGGACGAAAGATCATTCCAGGTTGTTCCTGCATCGGTCGTTTTCACGATGGTACCTCCCCGCCCCACTGCATACCCAACACTGGAAGCGGGGAAATAAACTGAGGTTAAAAAATTTGTTGAGCCGACTGACAAAGCAGACCAATTTGCACCTCCATCAATGGTTTTTAAGATAGTTACCCCGGCGCCATATCCGCCAACTGCATAACCTGAATTTGCATCGGTAAAGAAAACAGACCATAAATATATATTGGTTCCACTGGACAATGCAGCCCAGGAGCTGCCGCCATTCATGGTTTTCACGATGACTCCTCCATCACCCACTGCAAAACCTGTTTTGGTATCGGGAAAGTAAACTGAAATCAGCCTGGATGTTGTTGCGCCTGATCCGGCTGACCAGGTTGTCCCTCCGTTAATGGTTTGTAAAATGACTCCATGGTCACCCACAATAAAACCCGAATCGGGTTTGGGAAAGCAAACTGAATATAAATCATGGATTGTTCCGCTCACCTCGATTGTCCAGGTTATACCTCCGTTGATCGTTTTTAATATAGTCCCGGTCCTTCCCGTTAAATAACCGGTATTGGCATCAACAAAATAAACTGAAGTTAAATATTTGCTTGTGCCGCTTGACAAAGCCGACCAATTTGCACCGCCGTTGATAGTTTTCAGGATAATTCCGACATGATTGATAATATCACCGCCCACAGCATATCCCGTATTGACATCGGGAAAGTAGACAGAACTTAAAAGATAAGGCCCACTCCACACAGCAGCCCAAGTCGCACCCCCATCCAAAGTTTTTATGATGGTTCCGCTCCCGGCAGCAAAACCAGTATTGAGATCAGTAAAGTAAACTGATTGTAATGTATTCCCTTGTGGTAAGGGATTCAGCCAGGTCCACTGGGGAAAGGCGAATAGAGATATTAGCACTAAACAAAGAGACAAGTAGATTTTTTTCATGGGTTTATTCGTTGTTATTTTTCAGGTAAACAAACGCTAATCTTTAATTATTTTCTTTGTTATCAGGAGTTTGCTGTTTCGGAGCTGAAAAAAGTACAAGCCCGCAGGGAGATCTTCCAGGTCAATTGACTGAAGAGGAACAACCGTCCCATGTTTTTGGCGCCTGCCCTGTAAATCATAAAAGGTAAACTCTGCAGGCAGGTCAAGATTGGTGATTTCCAGGAAGCGGGTTGCAGGATTGGGATGAATGATGATTTCCGTTGTTATACCTTGTTCAGCCAGACCTGTGATTATCTGCTCACAATCCTGAAAATTCCATCCGTTATCTGAATGATACGGATTGATAAAAAATCCAATAATGGAATCCTCATAACATCTGAGCGGGCCATCAAGGGAGAGATCAATTCTAGGGAACATGGAAGCTGCATTCCCGATTCCCTCGATGACAATGCCGCCGAATTCAATGACCAGCCCATCACCGCAGGATACATATTGCAGTTTTCGGGTTTGACCATTGATGATAATCGAATCTGTCGAATCAATGGACATTTTCAGGGGAGATCCGTCATAGGTTGTAAAATAACCCACCGTGACGGTGTCGCCGGTTATGGCGCCAAAATCATACAACAGATGAAAACCGTTTCCTGCATAAAAAAACACACTATCGTTCACCGAATACATATATAAGTATGATGTTTCGGTGCCTGCCATCCTTGAAATCTTCATTAATTTCCTGCAAGGGATCCCGTTGATGACTGTGTCGGATATTGACTCAATGGTTTGATAGGTAGTTAAGTCAGGATTGAAAGTTCCCTGGTCGTAATGCCACTTCGCGCCGATTGGAGCAAATTCCTGTGATTTAGCCTGAATAGAAATAGCTGTCAGGATTAGGAGGATAAGTTTTTTCATCTGGTTTAATTTTGGCAGACGGTATCATGCATGTTGGCGATTCACTGGTTCAGCTTTCTAATCCCGGTGGTTTTCATCATGGGCTTTAGTTGCAATGTTATGGCACGTAGTTGAATATGTATGTATACCTGGTTTGATAATATTCAAAATTACTTATGTGTTGAGTTGTATTCCCGATATTTCTGGTTTCATTTTTTTCGATGATATATCCACCGGAATCAAGCGAATAAGAGAAAGAGCTGATCTTAAAAGCACCCAGTCCATAATATCCGTTGATCTCCCTGATCAGATGATTGTAAATTTTACCCACAATTCCGTTGTAATACGGGCGCCAGAAAATATCTATCTTATTGAGCATATCGTAATATGAATATTTTTCTGAATTGAGCATCATCAAATCACCATCTTTCTCATAAAAATAGCAGGGATTATTATTGCTTTCCCAAAAATATAGATAACCTGCGGAATCATAATAATATTTCTTTACATCTGCCCAAAACTGATCGTGGTAAAAAGATGTATCTGTTGAAGATTCTGCATAACCGTTTTGTCCCGGTTTGTACCTTGAAATACTAAGACTGGAATCGGGAAATGACGTTTTTAAGATTATTAATGTGTCGCTGTATGAATAATCTGAAATCCATTTGATTTCATGATCCCCGGCCGTGGATATAACTTTGACCACTCTATGAAAGGAATCAAGATAAATTTCATTATAGTCAACCGTTACAACCGGCGTTGTTGGATTATCCGATTTATGGCAGCCAAAAATGACGAGAAAACCTAGAACACAAAGGAATGATTTTGTCATATGGGATTATATTGAAGCTGTTCGTCAATAAAATTTTCAGCAACCGATACAGCGGTTGTGTCGGGTGTGCCGCAGCTGATTCCATTTTTTTGATAGTAGATCAGCACGTTATCCCAAACTACATTATTCGGAATGGCGGATGC
This sequence comes from uncultured Bacteroidales bacterium, assembly GCA_903885595.1. Taxonomy (GTDB): domain Bacteria; phylum Bacteroidota; class Bacteroidia; order Bacteroidales; family FEN-979; genus CAIVAT01. The sequence continues at coordinate 1,873 of CAISJJ010000329.1, read as the reverse complement.
AGAGAAATAATAGTCTTCTATACCTCCCAATTCTTTGCCAAACTGTTTGATGATTATATCAGGTTCAAAGGCGTTTTTTTCGTAATGACACCCATTGATGACTGAATCACAATAGTTTTCAGCGATAAAATCAATGGTGTCGTAAGCATACATTGAACTGTCATAAGGAACCCAGAAATTTGAGATGCTTGAATCAAGATCAGTATAAAACACCGTATCAGTTTTTGTCCAGAAATGATATTCAATATAAGGGGGTTCAAACAACATGCTGGTATAGTACGAATCGTGGGAACGTACATAAAACAGCGTATCGCTGTTAACGGAGTAAAACCTGCCGGTAATGGTTATTCTATCGCAATTTGGCGGCTGACCGCCCGCTTTTCCCGAGATCTGGAATTTATCCCCAATCGAAAAATCAAATACTTCTCCAACGGTTAATAAATCCTGAGACGAAATAGCTGGAGGAAAAAGAAAAGCAAAAATAATTACAAAAAGATTAATAATCAGAAAATTAAGCTTTTTCATGCTGTTGATAAATTATATTTAGATTTCATTTTGCTATTCGTTCCGTTCATTGGTTCTTTAGATAGTTCACTGAATCACCAGCTTTTTACTTTCAATCCTCCCCATGGTCTCTATTTTCACCAGGTAGATGCCTTTTGCCAGCGCGCTCACATCCATTTCAACCGTGGTATGGCTTTGGAAATGATCTTGCAATACTTTTTTACCATTTATGTTAAAAACGCTTATCCCGGTTTCTCCTGCGAATTTGTTAATGGCAACTGTGATTTTATCATTTGCAGGGTTTGGGCTTATAACAATTTGATTTTCAGGCAAAGGGTTTTCAGTGATTGCTGTCAGTCTGCATTCATTTCCTGGTGATGAAGTCCATGCAATTTGATTGTTTATTCTCACACACCATAGCTCATATCCAATTTCACCTACCGGAACAATGGGAGCAAATGCGCCATTTGTAGTTCCAATACCTTCAATCAGTTCAATGTTATTATCCTTCAGCCGGAATCTTTTATGGTACTGGCTGCCTATCAGAACTGAGTCTATGGATTGAACTGTATAGGTAAGTCCCTGAGATAACCAGGTAACAGGCAAAGTGTCGCCGGTGTTCAGATTAAAATCATAGGCCAGCGTATCGGTTCCGTTTTCAAATAAATATACTTTTCTGTTTGCAACATCCTGTCTGAAGGAGCCCCGGTATTGACCGTAATAAAAGTAACCGGGAGGAGGGCCAGTAGCGCTCACAAAACCATTCTGATACAGTTTGTGATAGGTATAGGCGCCAATTGTTGTGTCCCCATCAATATACAGGTTGTAATCATCATCAACTATGGGAAAAGAGCCACCAACCATATACCAAAATCTTCCTGCCCATATGGCATCTGATTCCGGGAACGGGTGATACACATTTGTCTGGCTGTTTGAGAATTTGAAAGTCATTGTCAGGATTGCCAGAAATAATATTGATTTCTTTATAATTGTCATGTCTTTGCCTCCGCTTGCAACCAATAGCATGTAAATATTTTTCATACGTAGGCTAATTTTTCATTTCTATTACGATGTTTCAAAACATCACCTGTCTCTCCTGGTATTCGCTCCCCTTCTCCTTGAGGAGAAGGGGGCAGGGGGTTGAGGTGCAAAAGGGCAGGGTGTTGAGGTGCAAAAGAGTCAGGGAATGAGGTGGTTACAAATCACCGCCCCACCGCCACCTTCACCATCCCAACCCCCTTTTCCGTATAAGCCTTCACCAGGTAAATTCCTGCAGGCAGCGCTGAAACATTAAGCTGTACCTCTTTTTCTCCCGGATAACATTCATTATAAACTGTTTGTCCAAGCGATGAAAACACTTCAATTCGGT
>CAISJJ010000328.1 GCA_903885595.1 uncultured Bacteroidales bacterium | reverse complement strand
TATTCTTTATATGAGTTTCCCGGCTAATAATGTGTATGATGAACAATTGCTGGGATATGTGATTTCACGTGGGCTTTATTCCGGAGGTTTTGTTCTTCTTTCAGATAAAAAAATTGGCGATAAAAGCCTGAATGCGGAAATCCTGGACGTTCTGGACTCATTGACCATTGAGAATAAAACCTATAAAACAGTTGTCAAAATGAAAGTCAATCAGGACGAATATATCGATCAGAATTATCAGCTGTATTACGTTGACAGCATCGGTGTGATTAAAAAAGAAATTATGAACAACGGCACTGTGACAGAGACCTGGAATTTACTGAGATTCAGAACAAAATTATTAGCGCCTTAGCACCTTAGTGGTGAAATAAGCTTACGATGAACATCATTCAAAAATATAAACCCTCCGTCAGCAAACACAACCTGCTTTTTATTGCGGGCCTGGCATGGACAACTGCAGGTGGTATTCTTGCCGGGCGGGGCCTGGGTTACCTGGTTTTCCATCGGCAATATCTTGGCTGGAAGCTGGCCGGTGGTTTTATCTTTGGAATGATCTTTTATGTTTTGCTTTTTGCAAAAATATCACGCAAGCATATCAAACGGATCCATGGTCTTAACATTCCATATCCCTGTGCATTTTCATTTTTCAACCTCCGCGGTTACCTGCTGATGGCCTTCATGATCAGCGGGGGCATCATGCTGCGCCGGTTTAACTTGATCGACAGGGTATGGCTCTATAATTTTTATGTCACCATGGGGGTGCCGTTGCTGGTTTCCGCATCGCGTTTTTTCTGGTTCTGGGCTACCAATAAAGAGATTGTATGAAACGGTTCCGCGGATTTGTCATCAAGGAGTTCTACCACATCTTCAGGGATTACCGCACCCTGCTGATCCTCTTTGGAATGCCCGCCGTTCAGCTGATGCTGTTCGGATATGTGCTCACCAACGAGATCAAGGATGCAAAGATTGCCATTTACGATCCGTCGAAGGATGTGGTGACCCGGAAGATCAGCGACAAGATCCTCTCTTCGGGCTACTTTATCCTGGAGCGGAATCTCAACAGTGTGGCCGAGATCGACCCGGTTTTCAGGCAGGGTGACGTGAACCTGGCGCTCATTTACGAACCAGGGTTTGCTTCAAAACTTGAAAAAACCGGCAATGCCCGCATTCAGCTTATCGCGGATGCCTCCGATCCGAATACCGCCAACATGCTGGTCAACTATGCCAGCGGGATCATCAACAGCTACATGGCGTCGGTGAATTCAGCAAAGGTCCCGGTGCAGATCATTCCCGAAGTAAGGATGATGTACAACGGGGAGCTGAAGGGAGTTTATATGTTCGTCCCGGGATTGATGGCCATGCTGCTGATGCTGATCTCTGCGCTCATGACCTCACTTTCAATCACCAAAGAAAAGGAACTTGGCACCATGGAACTGCTGCTGGTTTCACCGATGCGGCCGTCGCAGATCGTCGTCGGGAAAGTCTTTCCTTATGTTTTCCTGGCCTTCATCGATGCCTGCATCATCCTGGTGCTCGGCAACCTGGTGTTTGGCATGCCGATCCTGGGAAGTGTTACATTGCTCCTTCTCGAAAGTTTCCTGTACATCTGCATGGCCCTGTCGCTCGGCATCCTGATCTCCAGCATTACCAACAGTCAGCAGGTTGCCATGATGCTCTCACTGGTGGCGCTGATGCTTCCCACGATCCTGCTGAGCGGGTTTGTCTTCCCGGTCGAAAATATGCCTATGATCCTGCAGGTGTTTTGCCACATTATGCCGCCAAAGTATTATATCACCATCATCAAGAGCATCATGCTCCAGGGAAACGGCATTGAGTATGTGTGGCGCGAAACACTGATCCTTGCCGGGTTTACTGCTGTTTTCCTGGCGATCAGTATTAAAAAATTCAATGTACGGCTGGCCACATGAGAACGATCCTCTATATCATCCAGAAGGAATTTCTGCAGGTTTTCCGGAACAAGTCGATGCTGCCGATCATTTTCGTCGTGCCCATCGTGCAGCTGATCATCCTCGTGAATGCTGCCACCTATGAGATGAAGCAAATCCGGGTTTCGGTGGTTGACCTTGACCTTTCAGGCACCTCCCGGAAGTTCGTGAGCAAATTCCAGGGATCACCCTTTTACCAGGTCCGGAGCACCTCCTTTTCATACCGAGAGGCGGAGGATGAAATGAAACAGGGCAACATCGACATGATCCTCCAGGTTCCGGCCGGGTTTGAAAAAAACCTGCTGAAAGAGGGCCATGAAAAAGTCCAGTTTATGATCAATGCCATCAACGGCCAGAGCGCCGGCCTCATCAATGCCTATTCAACGATGATCCTGCTTGATTATAACCGCGAGGTGGTGATGGCCAGCACTACTCCCGCGATGATGGCGGGAATAAAGACGATCCAAACCGACTACAGTTACTGGTATAATCCGAAACTGAACTATAAAACCTACATGGTCCCTGGCATTCTTGTCCTGCTGGTAACCATCATCAGCCTGTTATTGTCCGGGATGAACATCGTGCGTGAAATTGAGATCGGCACCATCGAACAGATCAACGTTACCCCGATCAACAAGATCCAGTTCATTGCCGGCAAACTCACGCCATTCTGGATCATCGCACTGTTTGAGCTTGCTTTTGGCCTGGCAATCGGCAAATTGCTGTTCAATATTCCCATGGAGGGAAGCCTCGGATTAATTTTCATGTCGGCAGCTGTCTATCTTTTTGTAATTTTGTCTTTTGGCCTGCTGATCTCGACCATTACCCATACGCAGCAGCAGTCCATGCTGGTCTCGTTCTTTTTCATGGTGGTTTTTATCCTGATGAGCGGCTTGTTCACCTCCGTAGAGAGCATGCCGCAGTGGGCGCAAAACCTTGACAGGCTCAATCCGCTGATGTATTTTATCAAAATCATGAGGATGGTGTTGCTGAAGGGATCCGGGTTTGCAGATATCAGCCGCTACTTCTGGTCATTGGTGGTGTATGCCGTTTGCATCGTAAGCCTGGCCATCCTGAGATACCGAAAAGTCTCTTAAACCAATATATTGAATAAGACATCCAGGAAATACATCATTCTCAGGGCCATACTCCTGGGATTGACGGTGATTGCGATCGCTTTTTTCGTTACGCGAAATTTGTATCACCGGGAAGAGGCCAAAAAAGATGCCCTGCGCAGGATCCGCGAACGCGGTTACCTGATCGCCCTCACCGACCAGAACACACTCAATTACTTCATTTACAGGGGAGAACCCATGGGATACCAGCTCGTGCTGCTGGAATCGTTCGCCAAATACCTGGGCGTTCCGCTCAGGATCATTGCCAGCAACAACATTTCGAAGCTCGATTACTATCTGCATTACAATGCCGCCGACCTGATCGCGCTCAACCTGCCGATTTCACGGGCTGGGAAAAAGCTTGTAAACTTTTCTGATCCGTTTGGCGAAACAAGGCTGGTACTGGTTCAGCGCAAAGACAAAGACTCCGGTCAGAATAAACCGGTAACCGTCGCATCCCTGAAGGATTTTCCGCAGGATACGGTTTATGTTCGGAAAAGTCCGTTCCTGGAAGCTGAATATCATGCTTTCTATAAAAAATCAGGTAAAAACGCCATCCTGAAGGAAATGACCGATGTCAGCGAGGAGGAGCTGATCAGGGGGGTTTCGGCAGGTACGATCCGCTTTGCAATTGTCCAGGAAAATGTGGCCATGGTCTATCACCGGTTTTACCGGAACCTGGATATTTCTGTGCTGGCTTTCCCGCTTTTTTCCTATGGATGGGGAATAGGAATTGCCTCCGATTCCCTTCGAACCGAAGTGGATAAATGGTTATCCGTAATGAAGGCTTCCCGACAACTTAAGAAAATCTATCTCGATTATTTCGATAACCAGCGAATTGTCAGGTTCCTTCAAAGCGAGTATTTCTCAGTAAGTGGCAACACCCTCTCTCCATTCGATAATGCGATCAGGGAACAGAGCAAGCAGGTGATGTGGGATTGGCGGCTGGTGGCATCATTGATCTACGAAGAGTCAAACTTCAGGGCGGGACAGGTTTCGTCGCACAGCGCCAGCGGACTGATGCAACTTATGCCTGAAACTGCTGCAAAATTCGGAATCGATAGCACGGCCACGCCGGCAAAGCAAATTGCAGGAGGGGTGAAATATCTGCGATACCTCGACAAGCAGCTTCCCGATGAAATCACAAGTCCGGTTGAACGGGTCTATTTTGTCCTTGCCTCTTACAATGTTGGGCCTGGAAAAGTTTTAGTGGCCAGAGACAAAGCAGAAAAATTCGGCAGAGACAAAAACAGGTGGAACGGCCATGTGGATTATTACCTCCTGCGACGTTCAAAAAAAGAACCGGTGGCAAAAACCGATTCGCTCGATCCTTATCCAATCGACTACAAAACCGAAGGATTTGTGGATGACATTGTGGCCCGTTACTATCACTACAGGAACCTGATTAAATGAATAAAGGCAATTTAGACCGCAGGTGCATCAGAGAGAAGATTTGTATTGTTAATTCCAAAATTTTCCGCGAACCATGATATTTAACCTTAATATTTATGGTTAATCATAAATATTCGTATTTTTGAAGGGAAAATAGTTCCAACATGGAAATCGATCGGTTTATTAAGCCGCAGATCATTGCTGACCTGAAACAGCTTAAAAAAATTGTACTGCTTTACGGTCCTCGTCAATCAGGAAAAACGACACTTTCAAAACAAATCATCAGGGAGATGGATCTGAAAAC
>CAISJJ010000327.1 GCA_903885595.1 uncultured Bacteroidales bacterium | reverse complement strand
ATATTAATATCCGATAGCTTTTTACTCGCTATTATATGATAAAGTTCAGTAAGAAAATTTGCAATGCCGGGTTTCCTGAAATTTTCTTTATACCGGTTCTTATCGTGAAAAATATCATCTTGCCAAGAAGTTTCAATTTGATCAGCAAGTCTCAATCCTTCATAGCAGTTGTCTTTAATTCCATTTTGGAAAAAGTCTTTTGCATTCATTTTATGTAAGTCCAAAACTTTCTTTGAAAGACTTCAATATTTCTTTTGCTTTTTTTGCATCTCCCAAGCCACGCAAATATTCTTCCATTAAAGGTTTAATAAATTCATCCCAAAGAAATTGTTTAGTTTCTTCTGCTGTTCCAAATGCATCTGTATCCAATTTTTTTAGCTCTAAAACATAAGAATGACCAATAAGATAATCTTTCCCTAATAGTTCAACTTTCTCAATTTCATCGTTTAATTTTTTTAAAGATTTTTTTAAGTTATCAACAATATTAACATCCCATTCTTTGTCAAGTAAGACCGTTGAAATAACATCATAATTAGGCTGAACTTCTTCCCACTTAAAACGTCTTCGTAAGGCAAAATCAAAACTATCTACTGAACGGTCAATATTATTCATTCTTCCAATAATGAAAATATTTTGAGGAATGAAAAACCAATCTTCCCCATTCTCCCAAAAATAAACGCTGTTTGCGTTTTCATCTTTGTTCAAATAAGCGTATTGCGTTTTGATTTTACCATTATAGCCTCTGTATTCAAGACTGTACATTAATTCTCCAAATACTCTTGATAATTCAGCACGATTGATTTCATCAATAATGAACAATGCGGGTTCAATTATTCCTTCAATAGTAATGCCTGTTGCTAATCCTTTAGGAACATTAAGAATATTTTTTTGAATATCCGACAATTCAGATACCTTTATCTGACTAAAGTCGTATTCTTTTGTCTTAAAATTTGGATTTTTTAGAAACTCATTATCTTTATACAGTGCGATTTCTTTGCATCCCTCTTTTTTGCAAAACTCTTTGAAAGTACCGTTAAAAAGTGAAAGTTTGCCATCCGCAGTCGGTCTGATGCCTTCCATAAAATCTTCATAAGAATAAGAATTGAGTTTATCATTAAGATATTTACAAACTCCGCTGGCATTAATGGTGCTTGCAAATTGTTTAAGACAGCGTGTCCAACATCCTTTTTTATGTTTTTCGCAATGTCAACCCATTTCGCCAGCCCAATATACCATTTCCAGTTTTCTACTCCGGAATATTTGACAAAATAGTTAAAGTATGATTGCAATATTGTCATGAATTGTTTCCTTCGCGATAATTTAGTCCTACTTCTAAGCACATAACACAATGATCACATGCCCCGTCAGGTGCAACAGATGGTTAGGATTTTTTATCTTGTTTAAAATTTCCGAAGATCGTTGTTCCGATATTTCCCGAAGGCTGCTTCTTTCAAGATCAGCCTGTCAGACCCTCCTAAGGTGATTTCCAACAAAGAATACCCCGAGATCGCGGGTTGTATCTGGTTGTTCAGCATGGAACAGAAGCCAACCGGAACGGTCTGGCTGCTAAATGATGTTTGGTTGCTTCATGATGGTATATTCATTGCTGGAAATCACCTAACAGCTAATTAGCGGCGGACTTAACACGCTCACCTGAACACTGTGTTATGCGCTTTTTTGCAGAAGTTCTGCTTATGAAATTATATCTGCCTACTCCTGCCATTTTGTTTTCCATTTCAATGAAATAATCAATCACGCGATCAATGTCATGATCAAATCGTTCGGAAATCTCATGCCGTTGTGATCTGACAAAATCAATAACACTGTCTTCTTTTCGTATCATATCGAATCATCCTCCGTAAGCTCAAGCGGTGTCAGCAGATTCGGGACAAAAAGACCGAGTTCCGCATTCAGTCTCCTAATCCGGTCAAACTTTCTGAAATTGACAAGATTCTGACAATTCCAACTCAGCAGAATATCACATTTGTGAAATGAAGCTATTGCGAGATGAAGGGCATCTCCGACAGGATCAACAGGCATTATTTTTTTCCGAATATAAACACTTACAATTTCACGAATTTCATCCGTAACAGATAATAATGGTAATTCGGAAACAAGATTCAGTTTTTCCTGTTTGTTCGGATGATTGACCATGCTCCAATTCCGCAATTACTGCGAGGCTTGTTACTTTTTCATATAAATGCGAATGGTTATCCCGCCATTCCTTTGTCCAGTTGCAACGGGCTATCGCCTCAGGATCCGATCTGGAATTGAAATAAAAACGCGGTATGGTGGTTTCTATATATACCCGATACATCTTACTCCCCTAACTCTTTGGGTTAGTAATTTTTATCATTATTCCGATCCGACTTTCCCCGAAGACAACGTCTTCCCATATTCCCCGAAGTAGGATCAGCCTGTCAGAGCGCACCTAACAAGAAAATCTATTGTTTCTGAATATCATCTATTCTTGCATGTTATACTGAAATATAGCGTAGCTCCTGTATTATATTGATTCTATCATAAATAGTGATTTTGTGTGACATTGCAAACGCAATTGTCAATCTATTGCGGTTATCCATGGGGATCAGTGCCCAATTTTTAGTCTAATTGCAGGCTTTCAATGGGTTGTTTTTTGAGCATAGACTGGCCATTCAATGGAACAGGGATTGCGAAATCGCTCATAATTGGCAACCAGCAATTCAGTTCCAGTCAATTTGATATTCAGCATGGATTTCCTCCCATAGCAATAAGGTAGTATATCTCATAGCAGCTTTGCACAATTTTTCATTGTTTCGCAAGTATTATTTTCACAAATAGATTAAGTCTCAAGTATATAATGATATATCGCGGCATAGCATAAAACGTTTTCGGCTCGGAACTTGTTGGAGGGTGTTTTTCAGTAATGACAATTGTGAAGTCCTGTAACCATTTCCCCTTCATTGGAGAAACCAGAATCTCGAAAAGCACACTCATTGGAATTTCAAACTCTGGTAAACCCCCGACAAGGCCGGAGGTTTATTCGAGGGAAATAATGATCACATTGATCAGGAGAGCAGCACCTGTTATACAAAAATTAAGAATTTCAATTTAAAATCCTCTACGATATTCGTTATTTTATTGATATTACCAGACCCATATAAAGTGATTAACCTGTCTTCTGGATACTTCTTTTCATACTCCATGAACCTGAAGTACACATATGCAACGATATTATGGTTCTCTTCACGAAGAATTGCGTGACCAAGTATATCATTAAATGAGATTTTTTTCACTTTGATGTCTGTTGCAATGATATCGACTACTGGTATATCAGTTTGAATCATCATAGACTGAAATGTTGCCTTACTATATATTTTGCCATTTTTGGTAGGCACACTTGGTGTAACATTAATTTTGTACCTCATACATCCCTCCATTTTTAAATTATTGGTTATGTCCTACAGCACGCAAGAAGCGCATCACGAGTCCGTTTGCGGGGGGCGTTTGAAACTTTTTTTTGGAGGGAGGGAGGTTGGACTTCAAATCACTCTGACTGCCATTTTCTGATTATTTGAATCAACATAAATGCTCGGCAGCTTCGGCTAATGATAGACCACTCCGTTCACGTTGCCGTCGTAGCAACAAGCTGATCATGCCTCGCGTATCGGTTGAACTCACTTCAAAATCACTGTGTTTGCCCGGATGCACCGTGACTGAAAACCCTGGACGGTTTGCCAAAGTTTCCAATAAATCCTCAACCATGATAAATGCTTCCTTTCGAGTGTGGCCTTGTGTCATGGCATCAAGAATGGGCACCTCAGCCAACCAAAACTTTCCGTCTTTGTGTACTTTTCCATAAAAACGCATGTCAGTTTTTCCTTGTGAATTGACCATCAAAAGATGATTTTGAAGCAGCGAGGCAAAGGATGCTGAATATTGTTGACAAAAAAATGCTGAAAATTCATATAAGACAACTCATAAAATTACACTGTCTAATAATTTATGAACCTGAAAAAGTCAAAATTGAAATGGAAAAATAACACGAAGGCATCAAGTTTACCCATTTTGGATAGATGATTATGGAAATATATCGCATTCATCCCATTGTTATGGGAACCAAGATTTTTGACAAGAGCATGATGACCTACCAGTATGGTCAGGGACAATCCTATACAATTCCAATTTACTGCTGGTACCTTGAAGGAAATGGACCGAGAATTCTGGTGGACACGGGTGAAATGAACCCTATTCAATCCCCGGAGCGGGAAAAGGCCATCGGCGGGAAAATCTACCGGTTTGAAGAAGGCTTGGCGCACTGGAACTTATCCCCTGAAGACATTGATGTGGTCATTCATACCCACCTTCACAACGACCATTGCGAAAACGACTACAAATGCACCAATGCTCGGTTTTATATCCATAAAAAAGAGCTGGAAACCATTCACAATCCTCATCCTTTGGATTATCGCTATATGGAGGATTATATCTGCGAAATCGAGGAAAATGGTCAAATCCAGACCGTTCATGAAGACATGGAGATCGTGCCCGGCATTTCGGTCCTTCACACACCAGCGCACACCCCGGGCGGACTGACGGTAATAGT
>CAISJJ010000326.1 GCA_903885595.1 uncultured Bacteroidales bacterium | reverse complement strand
TTACCAAAAGAAATTAACTAGGTTAATTATATTATCTGGGATATTTGCTACTACATTTACTTCAGTCTTTCAAAGAACATTTCTTCATTTCCCCATCCGGGTACTTTGTTTTAAATCGGACTGCAAAATTACAACCTTTTTTCATTCCACCAAACTTTTTTTAAAATATTTTTAAAAAAGTTTTTCCCACTGTCAAATTCATCTCAAATCACTCGCTACTGTTGGTTATTTTGCAATCATAAATTCAAAGAACATCGAAACGGGAGTGCAAAAGTACAGATTAAATTTTAACTACCAAGACATTTTTTACATTTTCGCAATTATTTTTGAATTATTTATTTAATATTATCTTAATGATTTAGTTTTGTGTTGTTTACAAATGAAACTATTTTTGTATTATCTTTGTGTCCTGATAGAATTATATCGTTTATACCTTGAAAAGATGAAAAAAGTTACTATAAAGATCGTTTTACTGCTTCTGATTCTTATTATATATACATCTTCGGCCGTAGCACAGGATTCGATCCCGTCCTTGTCAGCAAAACCACGTAAACCTGATAGTTTCTGGCGCAGGGCATCTATCGGCGGAAATCTTGGATTCCAGTTTGGAAGTGTCACCGGAATCACGGTTTCTCCTGAAATATCAGTGCGTACAGTCGACCAATTATATGTTGGACTTAGATTGCTCTATCAATATTATAACTATAAGAACTATTTCTGGGACAATGATACTCAATCCTATCTGAGTTATGAATCCAGTGTTTATGGAGGGGGAGTCTACCTTCGGTATTACCTGCACAGCCTGTTTCCTGACAACTTTATCGGAAACCTGTTCGCACATGTTGAATATGAATATCAGACTTACACAAGACCCTATACCATTAGTGCCGGAGGCCATATCTATGATCCCTATGGAAATCCTTACATGCGCGGAAAAGAAAAAGTTGAAATTAACAGTCTGTTCGTGGGAGGTGGTTACCGTCAACCCATCAGTAACAGGGTTGCAATGGATTTGCTGATACTGTTTAATTTAAATGATTCTTATAATTCTCCCTATTCAAACCCGATTTTCAGACTGGGGGTTGGTGTCGGGCTTTAATCCTTGATGATGAATAACCAGGAAAGGGCCTGGAAAAAGAATCCCACCGATGCCGATGCCTGCGATCTCAATGGCACTGAGCGGTATGGAATAGTGCAGACCTGGTTTGTCTTGTTGATAATGGCGTTTGCATAATGCATGATCTCAACCATCCCGTCATAGTTTAATGTTGAAGCTTTATCTGTTAAGGTGTGGTAATCGTCGTGAAGGCCGGTATTTAAAAACAAAACAGGGATACTGTCCTGATAAAATGGGTAATGATCAGAATAAGGCAGGGAACCGTTTACACACGTTACTTTAAAACTTTTATGCGGTGTATCCCGAAGAATTTTTCTCCATACTGGTGATGAACCTGCCGCCTCAACTTCCATAGTGTTTCCTTCACATCCCAATCGTCCGATCATATCGAGGTTCAGCATAAAGCGCACATTTGAAAGTGGTATGGCGGGGTGTTTTACAAAATGTGCTGACCCGTACAGACCCTTTTCCTCAGCAGTAAAGCCAATAAACATATAATTGTTCAGGGTGTCGCGATGTGTGGCAAAATATCTTGCCAGTTCAAGCATTCCCGATGTACCGCTGGCATTGTCATCGGCTCCGTGAAAGATCCGGCCGTCCTTTTTCATTCCGAGATGATCATAATGCGCACCGATTATAATGGTTCGGGAGGCACGATTGTCGATAAAACCGATAACATTTGTATAGTCATTTTTGTTTCTGCTGATTTGAACATTGACCTCCACAAGCAAACCTGATTGCCTCAGCAGCCTGTCTGCGGTCTTCAGATCGACGTACAAAGACAGTCCGGGAAGGGTGTCAGCAGTCTGGAAATCAAATAATTTCCTAAACCAAGGAGAATCCGGATTCCAGAAAATAACTCCCTGTGCTCCTCTGTTCAGGGCTGAAATCATACGATGCCGCGGTGACAATCTGCAGGCCAGCGATGTGTCGTTCAGCAGATCCCTGTCAACGTGCAGGTTAATCATGACAAATTTTCCTTTCAGGTCGCCAAGTCCCGAAAGTTGATCAATTTGCCGTTCAGGGATAACAAGCCCTTGCTTACCATCAATCAAGGTGCCTTGCCCGGAGCCATTCATTGATAATGCTGTAATTCCAAACTCTTCCCTGTAAATATATCGATGGCCGTTTACATCAAGTGTGGTTCCCCAATTATAAATAAGGTTATATTTTGAAAATTGCTGATAATAACTGTCAGTGCTGTCACCGTTTGGGGTCAGACCGATGGTTTTAAATTGCTCGCTGAGATAGCGGGCCGCTTTTACTTCACCCGCAGTCCCGGCCTCACGGCCTTGCAGCGAATCAGAAGTAAGTACCGCAACATCGTGAACCAGCCGGGCCCTTACAGCCTGGTCATCCATTGAAAAGAAAACTCCCTGAGCCAGGATTGATATTGGTATCCATAGCGCAGGGAGTAAAATCAGTAGCCGAAACATAGCCGTTGTTTATCTGACTGGGATATTCTTTAAAACTTCAAGGGTCAAATCCCAGAATTTAACTGTTGATTCAATATCGAGGCGTTCATCAGGAGAATGGGCCCCTTTGATAGTCGGGCCGAAGGAAACCATATCCATCCCCGGATAAATGGCACCTACCAGTCCGCATTCAAGTCCGGCATGGATAGCCAGCACCTGTGGTTCCTGGGAAAACAGCCGCCGGTATGCATCAGCCGTGACCCTAAGTATCTCTGAGTCGGGATTGGGCTTCCATCCCGGATAGCCTGCAGAATGCTCCACATTGGCCTGCATGAGGTAAAATACACTGGCAACCATGTCGGCAATGTCTTTCTTCGACGATTCAACCGAACTACGCTGGCTGGTAGTGATAAGTATTTTTTTATCTAAGAATTTCACAGAAGCTAGATTAGTTGATGTCTCAACAAAATCGGGAATTTCACGTGACATGGCAATGACTCCGTGCGGACAGGCATATAGTGCATCCAGAAGGTCGGCCTGAAGCACATCATATACTACTGTATCGGGCAATGACACTGGCACGATATTAAAATTGAGGTCGGGTTCGGTGACGCGTAGTTCAGCCTTAATATCTGCACTAAAGCGTGCAGCATAGTCAAGTAAAGGTTTTTCATTCTCCCTGAGCACAGTAAACACAGCAAAAGCTTCCCGGGCGAGGGCATTCCGCAGGTTTCCGGCATTAAAATCAGCAAGCGCGATTTCAAAAGTATCCTGTGCATTCCAAAGAAAACGGTTCATGAGTTTTACAGCATTACCAAGGCCTTTATTGATATCGTCGCCCGAATGACCTCCTTTGAGGCCGGTAATACTCACCCTGAACGCGATGTGACCTTCCGGAACCTGCTCTGTTTCCAGGGGCACTGATGCCACGGTATCTTTTCCACCTGCACATCCGATAAATAACTGGCCTTCATCCTCGGAATCGAGGTTGATCAGGATTCGTCCGTTAAGCTGATCAGGTTTCAATGCGAATGCACCGGTAAGCCCGGTCTCTTCATCAGATGTAAACAGCGCTTCCAGCGGGCCATGCGGAATATCGCCCGACTCAAGTATCGCCAAGGCTGCAGCAATCCCGATTCCATCATCTGCGCCAAGGGTGGTTCCTTTTGCCTTGACCCAGTTCCCATCAATCCAGGGAGTGATAGGATCATAATAAAAATCATGTACGGTATCAGTGTTTTTCTCACACACCATATCAAGATGGCTTTGCAAAATAACGGACTGCCGGTTTTCATAACCATGGCTTGCCGGTTTACGGATTAATACGTTCCCCGCTTCGTCAATATTACAGTCGAGTCCCTGTTTCAATGCGAATTCCTTAATGTATGCAGCAATTTTTTCTTCTTTTTTCGAGGGTCGCGGAATTTTACATATCTCAAGAAAATAATACCAAAGTCGTTCGGGTTTCAGTTGTTGGATATCGTTATTCATTTTTGTAGTGTTTATCTGATTATATTAGCGGTGTCAAAAATATCAAAAATCAGATTATCGTGGTGGATTATTTTTCTACCTTTACCCTGTAAATCTAAAACAGTTCACTTTGCCTATCCGTTTTCCAAAATTCAGTTTTTTTCGTGGACTTGCCTTCCGGTATAGTCTTTTTTTTACTATATCGATCATGATCATCCTCTTCTTCCCTTTGGTAATCGCATATGCGTCCTCAAGTGTGTTGCTGTTACTGAAAGCCCAGAAAGAGGCGACAATCCTTACAGAACAGACGATTACCGAGTTTGAGAACGTACTTCAGCCAACAGAACTGGTTCCGAAAATACTGGGACAGGCAATGGAGAATCCAAACATCAGCTATGTGGAAGTATTACGGATCGCAAGAGATTTCGTGTATCATGATCCGGTAGTATTTGGAACATGTCTTGCCTTTGAACCTTATGAGTATAGCAAAGGTAATTATTGGTATGCTCCTTATGCGTTTGAAAAGAACGGTAAGCTGAATACAAGGATTTTAGGCAGCGCCGATTATGATTATTTCAAAAAGGACTGGTACCGGCTTCCAAAACTGCTTGGCAAACCAGTGTGGACAGAACCCTATTTTGATGAGGGTGGCGGTGATACCCTGATGTGCACCTATTCAACTCCAATTTACAGGGTGATTAACGGAAAGCGATTATTTACCGGTGTTCTCACAATGGATGTTTCTCTTTCCGGTTTTGAGCGGATGGTTAAAAATATCAATATTTTCAAAACGGGTTACGGGTTCCTTGTTTCAGGCAAGGGAAGGATCATTACATCGCCTAAATCGGTGATGAACAATCAAAATATCCTCAATCTTGCCAAAGTTGGCGGTGGACGGGAAACAATGGTTGCGATCCGCTCCATGTTGGAAGGGAAAAGCGGATTCAATGAGATGGATGGCTTCGAAGCAAAGAAAAATCCAAGTTTTCTGAGTTATGCTCCGGTCGCTCAAACAGGTTGGTCATTTGGCATCATTTTTCCCGAAGATGAGTTATATGATGATCTGTATACCTTTCTGAAGTTCATGTCATGGATGTTCGGGATCAGCATTGTTATACTGATGTTTACCACCATCATGATCACACGGCGTATGACCCGTCCGATCGTAAGACTGGTTGCAGCCACCCATAATATCGGACAGGGTGATTTTCATGCCAAATTACCGGTTCGGAAGTCGAAAGATGAAATAGCACAACTTACCAATGCTTTTTCTGTGATGCAGGATCACCTGCGAAGTTATGTTTTGAACCTGCAGGAGACAACCATTGCTAAAGAGAAGATCGAAAGTGAACTGAGCGTTGCCCATTCAATTCAAATGGGGATGCTGCCCCGTGGCTTCAATACGCCTGCAAACTGGGAACTTTATGCAACACTTGATCCGGCAAAAGCAGTGGGAGGTGATTTGTACGATTTTTTCTATCTCGGTCCCGATCATTTGTGTATTGCGATTGGCGACGTTGCCGGCAAAGGTGTTCCGGCTTCGCTGTTTATGATGGTAACCCGAACCCTTCTTCGTGCCAAGGCCATTGCCGGAATTCCCATCAGCGAGGTAATGCAGAGCATCAACCATGAACTCTGCCAGGATAATCCTAACGAGATGTTTGTGACCTTTTTTGCAGCGATTGTCGATCTGAAAACCGGGGAGATGGATTTTTGTAATGCAGGCCACAATTATCCGTATATTGTTGGCCCCGGAGAAGATATCCGCCAGCTTAAAGCAAGAGGTGGTTTGCCCCTCGGAGTTAATGAGACAATGAACTACACTTCAGAAAAATTCTGTTTTAAACCGCGTGAAATCCTGGTGCTGACGACCGATGGCATAACGGATGCGTTAAATACCTCGAATGATTTCTTCGGCGAACCAAAACTAGCCTCCACCCTTGCTGCCATGGCCAATAAAAACACCAAGGGACTTACCGATTCGCTGATCATCGAGTTGAAGCGTTTTTCGCTTGGAGCAGAGCAGGCCGATGACATCACAATCCTGGCATTACAATATAAAAATTCTTCAGAGACTAATGCCCAACCTATGCAAACCTTTCAGTTAAAACTTAAAAACCATCTTTCAGAGCTTGATAACATCGCTGTTAACCTGGAAAATTTATCTGAGAAATGGAACTTTCCAGCCAAAATCGTCATGGAAATCAACCTTGTGTTGGAGGAATTGTTTACCAATGTAGTTTTTTATGCTTTTGATGATAAGGAAGAGCACGAAATCGACCTTTCTTTCATGCTGGTTGATGCGCATCAATTGCAGATGCGTCTTGAAGATGACGGTAAACCTTTTAACCTGTTGGAGAAGAAGGTGAAAGATGTTTTCGATAAACCTTTGGAGGAGCGCCAGATCGGAGGGCTGGGCATTCATTTTGTAAGGGAGATGATGAATAGTGTGGATTATCAGCGCAGCGGTAATAAAAATATTGTAATTTTAACCAAGAATTTTTAACCAATTAAGAAGTTTAACTATATGGAAATCAGTGAATTAAAAACAAATCAGTGCGTAATCATCGGCATTACCGGCCGTCTTGATACCACAAATTACAGCATCCTGGAAAAAAAACTCATGGATCTTATCGAAGCTCATAATGATAAAATCCTTGTGGACTGCGCAAAAATGGACTACGTCAGCAGCAGTGGATTAAGAATTTTGCTGATGGCATTAAAAAAGATCACCATGGCCAAAGGGAAATTTGTGTTATGCAGTCTTCAGGAGAACATACGTGAGATTTTTGAAATTTCGGGATTCACGAACATCTTCGAGATTTACGCAACACAGGATGAAGCGCTGAAGGTTTTTTGATGCTTCGATACATCCATTTTACCGATCCGAACTCGGCGGAGATGGTAAGGGCGTTGGAGCGTGTTCCACGCTGCCCGGGAACCTGTTTTTTTATGGATATCAACCGTTCGACCGACATGAAGTACCTTGGCGGGTTGAAAGATTGGGGCCGCAAGTTGAACAACACATTCAATTATCTTCTCTTTGCCAACCATTTTCAGCATAATATCGTCAAGGGAATTGGTGATGAGATGATGTTATATATCCCGGATGAAGTCCTGCAGAAAAAAGCATCAAACAATACCTGCTTTGCGTTGCTTGAGGATATTTATTCCGGACTTTATCTTATCAGGAATCATCCTGATCCTGATCTTTTTCTGAATTGTAAAGTTGCGATCCATCATTGTACGGAGGTTTATAACATTACCTTTTTTAAAGGCGCCAACGATTATTATGGCAGCGATATTGATCTTACTGCCAGGCTGATGGGTAAAGGTATTGAAAACAGAATCGTGCTGAGTGAGACATTCTATAAGAGGGTGGTCGAGGATCTTGCTAACCTGGGCCTGCCTCCAGAAACCGGATGTTTATCGCGTGTTTCGGAACGGCACACGGAAATCTTCAGAGGGGTTCCGGTAACTACCGATTACAGGTTTATTGATGTTCAATAACCGGCATAGTGTAAAATATTTGTCGAAAACGATGAAACTATGGTAGTATATTCAGTTTTGATACTGACAGTTCTGGTGAGTGGATGCCTGATTTTTCTTTTTAAAACAGACGATCAGCGGGTATTGAAGTTTTTCCTGGCGTTCAGTGGAGCTTTCCTGATAGGGATCACATTTTTAAAACTGATCCCGGAAGTTTTTAATGCGCCGGCCATGTTCACCGGACTTTTTGTGCTGCTGGGGTTCTTGTTGCAGTTAGTTCTTGAATTGATCACCGAGGGGGCTGAACATGGCCACAAGCATGCTCACACTGAAGGGGAGAGAGCGGCGCCGTTTCTCCTGCTTATCGGACTTTGTATTCACGCATTCCTGGAAGGCATGCCCATCGTTCAGGGTTTCGATATGAAACTTCAACATACACTTGTGGTTGGGATTGTGATCCACAACATTCCGATCTCACTTGCGCTGATGAGCCTTTTTTTGCATTATGGATGCTCCAGAACGAAAGCCTTTACCTTTCTTGCAATATTTGCGGTCATGACCCCGTTGGGTTCTCTTTTCAGCAATTTACTGAATGCCTCCCTGTCAACATCACTTGAACCCTATTTCAAATATATACTGGCCGTGGTTATTGGTATTTTCCTGCATGTTTCCACCTCCATTCTATTTGAGACTGAGGAGAACCACCGGTATAACCTGCAGAAGTTCATCACTGTATGCCTCGGCCTGGTTGTGGCTTTCGGACTGTCGGTTCTATGAGAATGGATTTTACCGGGATTTTCTCATCACGGAACGATCATAAGGGAAATCAGGGGAAAAACTGCTACCAGTATAGATTTCAGTCAAGCTTTCGATTTTTTGTTCTTTCCGAAACTAATAAAAAGGGTCTGACCCCATAATTATAATCTTGAAAATAGTATAATCAGCTACATGAATTAATTCCGATGTGAAATTTCTTTGGATCAATCCAAAAAATGATTACTTTTGCACCCTTAAATTGTACATCGTTCTTCAAACTAGTACTTCAAAATGCCCAGGTGGTGAAATTGGTAGACACGCTACTTTGAGGGGGTAGTGTCCTTAGGATGTGCAAGTTCGAGTCTTGTCCTGGGCACAGTCATCACACATAAAAGCCCGTAGGTTAATCACTTACGGGTTTTTTGTTTCAGGGAGGTGCATGTAGAGGTGCATCCTCCTTTCGTTTTTTTGCCTGTTCAAAACTTTTTTCAAGGCGGTTGTTTTTTCGGTGCTAAAGTATTGTTAGCACCTTAGATAACGCGGATTCAATTTTATCTAACTTCATATGGTAAACTTAAAACCATTGGGTTATGGATAAAATGAAATACTCTTCACATTCGCTCAAGCTTACGATTCCTCGTATGCCTAATCTCTCCAAAAAGCTTATTGGAGCCGGAAAACCTTACGAGAGGTTACTTCTTGAAATCCTGAAGCTTGATCCAGACGGTCATGAACCGTTTCCAACAGATAAGTTGATAATGAAAAATCTTGACATCAAACCTATTTTGTATCGAAAGTGGATGCATCAGATCTATGCGGACCTTATTGAAATGCTTGAGGATGCGGATAATCCCAAACTTGAGGTCAAGAAACTGGAACACCATATATCATGCAGGGAAAAGGAAAAGGAGTTTTACTTCGTAACCTCGTTGCCTGAAACACCCCGGGTTGGGTCATCCTTTTATGTAAATTTTTTCCACCCTGTTTTTGGGCGTGATCATTTCTATGTCGATAATGTTTATTACGAGGTAACGGATGGGAAAATGATTGTGGTAATTTATCTGCGTACCGAATTTTGCAATGAGTATGTGAAACATAAAGAGGGGAAGGAAGAATATGACGCGTGGCAAAAAGGATCGTATTACTGGTGGGAATGGATCAAGAAGAAAAATGATTACAAATCATAATGGTATAAATCTTCCGGAATTTTAACCTGGAACTTTTATTATTTTCGTTCCATGATCAAACGGTATAAAAATCCCGGCTAACAATCAACA